>JBBDNH010000045.1:0-7545 GCA_040877745.1 Dehalococcoidia bacterium | reverse complement strand
CTTGAGAATGTAGAATCGGACCGTGCTCTCCGTAGACCTCGTTGCGCACATGGACGCCGGCGACCGCAAACAGTGGGCTGTCGACCAGAACGAACGGCCGCTGAGCGACCTCGGGCGGCGCCAGGCGGACGCGCTCGCGGACGCCTTGGCGAGCGAGAGCATCGATGCGCTCTACTCCGGCCCGGCGCTGCGCGCCCGGCAGACCCTGGAGCCGCTGGCCAAGCGTCTGGGCCTGCCGATCGTCGTCGTCGAGGGCATCGGCGACGTCGAGACCTGGCGCCCGCCGGACGGCTGGGACGGGGAGCGCGCGCCGAACGTGGGAGCGCATGCGGCGGGCCGCGCGATGGCGGCGCTCTGGGACATGCAGATGGAGCACGAGGACGGGCGCGTGGTGGCGTGCTCGCACGGGCACGTGATCCCGGCGCTGGTGAGCTTCCTCATCGGCGCGCACGAGCTGGAGGGCGTGCCGGAGGTGGAGCGGCGCGGGCAGTGGCACCGCGTGCAGCTGGACGGCGCGGACGTCGTCGGCGTGGAGCTGGTCGAGGCGAAGGCGTTTCCCGCGTAGGCCCGTCACCCCAGGCGTATCTCCCACACCCCTAGCCCCGCTCCCGCTGCGAGGGAGAGCGGCACGGCTCAACCGTGGGCTGTTCGCCAGAGGCGGACTCGTGGCGGGGAGTCCGAGGCATCCTTCGACAGGCTCAGGATGATACGCGACAGGCTCAGGATGATCCTTCGTCGCGGGTCGGGACGCTGGCCAGGATCTTGCGGGCGTGCTGGATGTGGTCGAGGTCGTGGACACGCTGGAAGCCGGCCCACTCCAGGCAGCTGAGCGGGCCGAAATACGGGTGGGGCAGCTTCATGTCCATGTCCGGCGTGCCGGGCAGACCGCGCAGGGCGTCCAGCATATCTTCGTTCTGCTGTCGCAGGCCGGCGACGACCTGCGAATACGTCCTGGTGTCGCCCACCGGGAACATGCCGATGCCCGCGCCCTCCAGGTCCTCGGCGGGCGGCACGACGCCGCGCGCCATGTGATGCACCAGCTTGGCGATGAGCCGCTCCGTGAACCAGGCGTGCAGCGCCAGCTCGTGGAGGCTCCACTCATCAGGCGCGGCCTTGTGGCCGGCGAGCGCTTCGCCGGCCGAGCCGAAGATGGCGAGGAGCTCGCTCTGCGTCTCGCGGAGGCTCTCGATGATGGCCTCGGGCGGCATCGTGGCGTGGCCATGCATGATCGCGAGATAGCGATCCCTGTTGGCGACGATGTCTTCGCTTACCATCTCGCGGTGTCGCCGGCTCCTTCGACAGGCTCAGGAGGGCGTGACCGGGATAGCGGTCAACGCACGCGGGAGGCCTGAAGGCTTCCCCTACATCCCCGAAGCCGTGGTTGCTTTCGTATCCTCGTACTTGGGCGAGGAGGCCTTCATGAAGCGCAGCATCATGCGCATCTCCGCGATGCGCTGGCCATCGAGATCGGCCCAGGTGTCGAACCAAATGTACTCGGTTTTGGGCGTCTCTCCGACGTGGAGGAGCGTGCCGCCGGCGCGGTACGTCGTGTCGCCGAGCATGGGGCCGCTGACGTTGCGCAGCTCGATGGCGCCGTAGAGGCCGATCGCTCCCGCGCGATGCTCGGCGAGGTAGGCGTTCGCCGGCGCGATGAGCGCGTTCACCTGGTTCACCGTCGTCGGAACCGCGCCGCCCCAGCGCTCGGCGTCCGTGTACCAGGGCATCGATTCGGTGATGACTTCGAGGCGCTCGTCGATGATCTTCTGGGCGACGCTGGTGTCGACGATCGGGAACTCATCGCCAGCGCGCGCTTCGGCGAGGATGCGCAGCTCGTGCGACGGGTGCCGCGCGAGCTGCCGGGCGTGGAGCGCGCTCGGTTCGCTCGGGTTGCCGATCGACGCGGTGCCCTCGCAGATGCGCTCGCCGCCGGGCTTCTCCGCCCACGCCTCGACCTGGGCATCGGTCGCTCCCGCGGGCGGCATGCCGACGACCGCGCGTACCTCCTCGCCGTGGAGCGTGGGCGTGAGGAAGTAGAGCGAGAGCGTGCCGCGCTGCATCCACGCTTCGCCGAATGCGTGGACGAGCAGCGGCGCGAACTGCTCCATGTGGATCGACCCTGCGACGAGCCCGCCGCGGAAGCCGAGCTTCTGCGCGTCGGCGTCGCTATGGATGTTGCCCTTCGTGCCGCGGCCGGCGTTCGCGGGGGCGCGCAGGGGGCCGTAGTAGGCGCCGTCGCGGGCGATGATCTCGGTGGTCATGGGAGCCTCCTTCTGGGCGAGGCTGGAAAGCCTCGCCTACGCTTTTTGGGCGAGGCTGGAAAGCCTCGCCTACGCGTCACGGGTCAGGGGCAAGTCCGTTCAACCTGACCTTCGTCCAAGCCGTATCTGTGTCCATCTGTGTCCATCTGTGGCCATAGGCGGGTTCTGCGTTCGTCGTCCCTGCGGGGCCGCTAGATTCCTCGCTTCGCTCGGAATGACAGTTCGCGCATCCCGACTGGCTGTGGCCACGATGTCCATCTGTGTCCATCTGTGGCCATAGGCGGGTTCTGCGTTCGTCGTCCCTGCGGGGCCGCTAGATTCCTCGCTTCGCTCGGAATGACAGTTCGCGCATCCCGACAGGCTGTGGCCACGATGTCCATCTGCGTCCATCTGTGTTCATCTGTGGCCATAGGCGGGTTCTGCGTGTGGCCAAGCCGAAGCCTGTGGCTAGTTCCCCGCGAACTTGGGTTCGCGCTTTTCGACGAACGCCGTCACGGCCTCCCGCGAGTCGTTGCTCATGCCGGAGAGGCGCATGTTGAGCGCCTCCTGGTCCAGCAGCGTCTTCAGGTCTGTGAACTCCGCGCGGTTCAGGTTCTCCTTCATGCGCGCGTACGTGCCCGTCGGGCCGGAGGCGATCTTCGCCGCGAGCGCGAGCGTCTCCTCGGCGAGCTTGTCGTGCGGCACGACGCGGTTCGCGATGCCGAGCCGGTACGCCTCCTCGGCGTCGAGCATCTCGGCGGTGAAGTAGAGCTCGCGCGCCTTGCCCGGCCCGACGAGCTTGGTCATGAAGAACGAGCCGCCGAAGTCGCCGCTCAGGCCGACGTTGCGGAACGCGGTGCCGAACTTCGCCTGCTCCGACGCGATGCGGATGTCGGCGGCGAGGGCGAGGCTGAGGCCCGCGCCCACGGCGTAGCCGTTGACCATCGCGATGGTCGGCTTGGGCATCGTGTGCAGGACATAGCTCGTGCGCATCTGCGACTCGCGCAGCCCGGCGACGCCGGCGTCGAACGCGCCGATGAGCGACGATTGCTGGCCGTCGCTGCTCCCCGGCGCGGGGCCGGCGCCCTCCGCTGTTGCGGCCGGCCGTCCTTCGGCGCGATCAGGACGGGCTGCCATGCCCTTGACGTCGCCGCCGGCGCAGAACGCGCGGCCGGCGCCCGTGAGCACGACGCAGCGCACGTCGCGGTCGCGGACGCAGTCGTCGAGGTAGCCGGCGAGCATGGGCATGAGCTGGCCGCCCATGGCGTTCAGGCTATCGGGGCGGTTCAGCGTGATCAGTGCGACGCCGTCGGAGCGCTTGTCGATGAGGACGTCGGGCTGTGCGGAGCTTGTCGAAGGAGCCATGTGGGAGCCACCTTTCTTCGCGGACGCGAGGTGTGTGGTGGGAGTCTACATCAGCGATGCCGAGGGGGACAAGGAACCAGGAACAAGGAACGGGGAACGGGGAGCGAGGAAGCGGAACGTGGGAGCTTGGTGCGACGCGTGATGCGACGACCGCACCGTAAACGGTGCGGCATGCTGGCCGCTGGCGGATGCCACCCCATTCAGGGGGTGGTCGTGCAATGAACAATGAACAAGGAACGAGGAACGGGGAACGAGGAACAGGCTGCGGAAGCGCTCCTGCTGCTGTATAATCGGGGCGCTTCTCCCGTGCTGAGTGGAAAGGAACAAAACCCATGGCCACGATGACCTCCACAGACAAGGTCGATACCGACGCGATCCTGGAGAAGACGCGCGCGCTCAGGCCGCTGATCGAGTCGCTGGCGGACGAACAGGAGCAGCAGCGCCGCATGCCTGAGCAGCTGGTCGACGCGCTCCACGAAGCGCGGCTGTTCCACCTGTTCGTGCCGAAGGCGTACGGCGGGCTTCAGGTTGACCCGATGACCTACATGCGCGTCGTCGAAGAGATGTCGAGCATCGACGGCTCCGCCGGCTGGACGCTGATGATCGGCGCTGGCGCGGGGCAGTTCGCGGGCTTCATGCAGCCGGGCGTGGCCGCAGAGGTGTACCGCGACGAGCGGGCGGTGGTAGCGGGCAAGGTCGAGCCGACGGGGAAGGCCGTGGCGGTCGACGGTGGCTACCAGGTGACCGGCCGCTGGACGTTCGGCAGCGGTATCCACCACGCGACACACGTGGGCGGCGGGTGTATCGTGTTCGACGGCGATCAGCCACGGCCAGGCACGGGTGGCCTGCCCGTGGTCGTTCGCCTGGCGCTCGTCCCCAAGAGCGACTGCGAGATCCTGGACGAGTGGCATGTGAGCGGCCTCTGCGGCACCGGCAGCGAGACGTTCACCATGACCGACGTCTTCGTGCCGGAGGAGCGCACGTTCCTCCCCTTCTTCGATACACCGCAGCAGGAGGGCCCGCTCTACCGGCTGCCGCTCACGTTCCTGCTGGCGCAGGTCCCGCTGGTGCCGCTGGGCATCGCCCGGCACGCGCTGGACATCCTGGAGGAGCTGGCCGCGACCAAGGTGCCGATGCGCATGGGCGCGCCGGTGCCGCTGCGCGAGCGTCCGCGCGCGCAAGCGGAGATCGCCCGGGCCGAGGCGCTGCTCGGCTCCGCGCGAGCGTACCTCTATGAGTCGGTCGAGGAGATGTGGGACAGCCTGCTGCGCGGCGACGAGGCGACGATGATGCAGCGCACGAAGATGCGCCTGGCGACGTGCAACGCGGCGATCGCGAGCGCACAGGCGGTCGACATCGCGTACAACCTCGGAGGGGGGACGTCGATCTACAAGAAGAGCCAGCTCCAGCGCTGCTTCCGCGACGTCCACGCCGCGACGCAACACGCGGCTGTCGCGCCGGACGGCATGGAGAACACCGGCCGGGTGCTGTTCGGGCTGGACCCCGCCGGGCCGATGTTCTAGCGACAGACCAGGAACCAGGAACGAAGGAACGAGGGATGGGATACCAGCGATACGCGCCGCGGCCGGAGCTGGCCCCGTTCGTGCAGTGCATCTGGTTCTACCAGGGCGACGCTTCTGCGGCAGGCATGGAGCGCACGCTGCCCACCGGCGAGATGGGGCTCATCGTCAACCTGCGCGCGGATTCCATGCGCGTCTACGAGCGCGAGGACCCGCGGCGCTACGAGACGCGCGGCCGATCGCAGAAGCGCCGTACGGTCGCGGCGGCTGGCTCGCCGACCCATTCGGACACCGTTGGAACCTGCTGACGCCGAACTCCGATTTCAAGCCGGAAGACATAAAGTAGGATCAGGGGCCCGGAGTTGGCCACCGATGCGCACAGATGGACGCAGATGAAATGGAGAGGGCCTTCAGCTAGTCACCGAGAAGCTTCGCCGGGAATGTAGGGGAGGTCTTTAGACCTCCCGCGGCCACTCACAGTTGTGCCACCCAACTTGTCACCCAAAGTGCGAGCCACAAGACCGCAATCGCTGACCCCGTGACAGCTGTCGTGCTGAGCGCCGGCGCGCCGAAACGGCGGGCGATGAAAATCGACATCGCGAGCGTCGCGAGCGGATAGGATGCGGCGAACGCGAAGAAGGCCGTTCCTGTAGATCCGCTCCATTCACGCATGCCCTGACCCGACTCACGTTCGGCCAGCGCTTGATAGGCCAGGAACACCCCGACGATGTACAGGGCGAGTGATGTCAGGACGGCCCCAATCGTACGCATAGCCTCCGCGGGATGCATCCCAACCTTCGTCCAGGCTCCTAGCCTCGCCACTGGGCAGGCGCTTCCGGCAGGGAGACGAGCTGCCGCTCCATGCCGTTGCGGATCATCATGGCGCGGCCGGCGAGCGAGTCGTCCTGGACGAACTGGACGACGATGTCGGCGATCTCCTCCGGCTCGATGATCTTGAGGGCGGCGAGGCGCTCGCGGGCGGCGGCCTGCTCCTCGCTGGTCGGCGCGGCTGCTCCGGCCGCTCTGGCGCCGGTGAGCATGGGTGTGTTTACGACGCCGGGGCAGATGCAGTTGACCCGGATGTTGAGCTCGTCCTTGAGGGGCGCAAGCGACGCTGTGAAGAGCACGACGCCGCCCTTGCTCGCCGCGTACACGGGGTTGCCCGGAAAGCCGAACCCGATGCCGGCCATCGACGCGGTGTTGACGATCGCGCCACCGCCGCGCTTGCGCATCGCCTGGATGCCGAACTGCGTGCCCAGGATCACGCCGCGCAGGTTGATGTCCAGCATGCGGCTCCAGGCCTCGGGCTCGTTGTCGGGGTAGCGCGGCTGGCCGGTGATGATGCCAGCGTTGTTGTGCAGGATGTCCAGGCCGCCGTAGGTCTCCTCGGCGAAGGCGACCATGGCTCGCACATCCTGCTCGCTCGTTACGTCGGCGCGAACGAAGGCCGCGGCGCCTCCCGCTGAAGCGATCTGCGCGACCGTCTCCGCGCCGGCGGCTTCGTTGAGGTCGGCGACGACGACCGAAGCGCCCTCGGCCGCGAGGCGTGTGGCCGACGCCCGGCCGATGCCGGAGCCTGCGCCGGTGACGAGCGCAATCTTACCTGAGATGTCCATGAGGGCCTCCAGTGTCATGCTGAGCGCAGCGAAGCATCTCGCGCCCCCGCGAGGGGCCAGACCCTTCGCTTCGCTCAGGGTGACAGTGCGCGACAACCCATGCTTGACGAAGTGCTCGACGGCGACCCTTCGACAAGCTCAGGGTGACAGGCTCGGGCTCCGTCACTTGGATCTCCACGGCTATGCTCCTATCATATGGCCACAGATACGCACAGATGGACACGGTAGGGGCGACCAGCGGGTCGCCCAGGGCGGGCAGCTGCCCGCCCCTACAGGTCACTCCGTCACAGGTCCTGGCCGATCAGTTGGTCCACGGCAAACTCAAAGTAGGTCACGGCCTCGGCGAAGCCGAAGGTCTCCCGGTCCCAGACGACGGTCGGCTGCTTGCCCTCCTCGCGTTCCAGCCGCGCGCCGAGACGCGGGAACATCATGATGCGCATGCGGCCCATGAAGCCGGGCTCTTCGAGCAGCTCCGGCTTGCGCTTGAGCAGCTCGAGGTATGCGTCGGCGGCGCGCTGCACGACGTCCTTGTAGTTCCCCGCGCCGAGCGCCGCGTGCGCGGCGGTGAGCGACTCGCGGAGTTTGGCGTCCTGGATGCGCTGGAGCTTAGCGGGAGGCATGGGAACGTTGGGAACCAGGAACCGGGAACCAGGAACCAGGGGCTTGTGGATGGGTGTTGGCCGGCCTCCGGGGCGCCAGACGGGCCTGGTTGGATACTCGACCGCGGACTGTCCGCCACGGCGGACTCGCTGAGGCGAGAAGTCCGCGGCATGCGAGTACGGGCCGCGAGCTGCGCTCGCGCGGACA
>JBBDNH010000044.1:0-7569 GCA_040877745.1 Dehalococcoidia bacterium | reverse complement strand
GATCAGGCCGATCAGCGTCTCGTTGAGCTTGGCCCACTGGCCGGCGATGTCGAGCGTGGCGCGAGTTTCGGTGGTCATAGGCTCCTTTCGTGTGCCGGTGCTACGCGACTCACTCTAGCGGCCGCCGGTGACACCGGCGTGTCAGTACTCCAGCGCGCTACGCCGGGAAGCCCGGCGCGGCGATGACGCTTGCGATCTGGCCGCCGTGGTCGCGGTCGTGGACGCGCTGGAACACCGCCCACTCGCGGCAGTTCAGGTCGCCGAAGATGAAGTGCGGGTGGGTGAGCTCGGAGTTCGACTCGTCCGAGACCTGGCGAAGGAAGGCGGTCAGCTCGTCGTGCGCGGCGTTGATCGCGGCAATCACGTCGGCCAGCGAGGCGTAGTCGCGGCCCTTCACGCCGTCCTGCTTCTGCGTTTCGCCCTCGCCGCCGACGGCCGGTGGCTTCTCGCCCTTCGCCAGCGCTGCGGCGAGCCGGGCGACGCCCTTCTTGCCAGCGACGACGTGCGTCAGCGTGTCGAGCACCGACCACTCATCGGCGGCCGGCTTGAACGTCGCCTGCTCGTCGGAGAGGCCCGCGACGAGCGACAGCAGCCGTTCGTGCTCCTCCTGGATCATGTCGAGCATATCGCCGGCGCTCTTGGTCGCGTTGTGCTGGATGTACGAGCGCACCTGCGCTCGCCGGTCGTCTGCGACTTCGGTTGCCATCGTGGTCCTCCTAGTGTTCACAGCCCGCGGACTGAAGTCCGCGGCTTCTTCGCCTGTCGCATCACCCTTCGACAGGCTCAGGGTGATGGTTCCGCTAGTTCTCTTGCTCCCCGGGCGCAACGCGCTCCGTCGCGCTGCGGAAGCGCGATACGTGGTCGTCGGAGCCGCGCAGCTCGCGGTTCGCCTCCACCTCCAGCTGGATGCCCTTCTCGACCGTCGTCGCGGCGTCGATCACGGCCTTCGACCAGCGGAGCGCGGCGGGCGAGTGCTGCGCGATCTCGCGCGCCATCTCCCACGCTGTGGCGTCGAGCTCGCCGTGCGGCACGAGGCGGTCGATGAGCCCCATGCGCTCGGCCTCCCCGGCCTCGACGACGCGCGCGGTAAAGATGAGCTCCTTCGCCTTCGACGGCCCGACGATACGCGGCAGCTGGCTGCCACCGACGACGAGCCCGTAGCTGGCGCCGGGGAAGCGAAAGCTCGCCCGTTCCGACGCGATGCGGATATCGCAGGCGAGCGCGAGCGCCGCGCCGCCGCCGAAGGCGTAGCCGTTAATCGCGGCGATGATCGGCTTGGAGAACGCCCCGACCCGCACAACGGCCTGCGCCATGCCGTCGCCGCGGCCGCCGGACTCGACCGACGCAAGCGCCTCGGTCATGTCGGCGCCGGCGCTGAACGCCTTGCCGGAGCCGGTGAGCACGACGACGGCGATGCCGGCGTCCTGCTCCAGGTCGTCCATCTGGGCGGCGACGGCCAGCGAGAGCTCATGGTGGAAGGCGTTGTGCTTCTCGGGCCGGTTCATGCGCAGGAACGCGACGCCATCGCGCGCTTCGCGGGTCACGATATCGGTCATGCGAGAGGATCCTCAGTGAGGCGGGTCTCGGCCCGCCGGTCTAGCGCGGAAATGATAGCACAGAGGCGCTACGGCCCGAAGCTGAGGACGAGGAGGCCGAGCACGACGAGCATCGCGCCGCCGTACCAGCAGAGCGCGCGCACCAGCCACGAGAACTTCGAACGCCAGAAGACCTCGCTCAGCGCGTAGGCGTAGACGTCCTGCGGGCTCTCGATGGTGAGATCGCGCGGCACCCAGAAGTAGCCGCGACGGCCCGTGGCGCGCTCCAGGTGCGTCCAGCCACCGGCGAAGCGTCGCTCACGCCAGCCGCGTTCGAGCTGGAACCAGCGCGCCCAGAGGCTGCGCGGACCGAGGACGACCCAGACGCCGGCCATCATGAGCAGGACGGCGCCCGTGCCCGACGCGACTTCCAGTAGCGCGTGCATGATCGCAGCTTCGGCCAGGGCGCCGTGTGGCGTGATTCGGACTGTCCCGATTGTTCTCGGTTTAGGAGAAGCGCAGCGTGACGATCTCGTTCGAGCGGAGGTTGAGACGCACCCAGCCGCCAGCGACGTCCGCCGGGCCGAGGGCGTCTTCCTTCATGTCGACCACCTGCGCGCGATCCCATCGCTCGGCGAGCCGCACGCGGCCGCCCGATGGGCTGTCGAGGGTGTTGTAGAGCCGCACGACCGTCCCGTCGCCGTCCTCGGCGCGCTTGAGTGCAGTGACCACGACGCCGTCTCCCTCGACGTCGAGCAGCGATCCGCTCGGCGGGCGCAGGCCGGGGCCGCGCGGCCCGGCGGCCGCCCGTCGGGGCGGGTTCCAGCGCGCGCGCAGCGGCACGGCGAAGCGATGGGCCTCGGCATACGCGGCGGCCCAGGAGCCGCGGTGCGGGATGATGCTGTACTCGAAGACGTGCCGGCCCGGCTCCTGCCCGGCGGGCGTCGCCAGGGGCGGGCCGGCGTGGCCTTTGCGCGATGGGAAGTCGTTACGCGAGAGCCAGCCGACGGCCCGAAGCAGCGTCAGCGCGATCGTCGCGCCGGCCCTGGTGTCGAGCACCTCGTACTCCGGCAGGCCGCGGTTCGCGATGAGCAAGCCACCGCGGCCGTCGTTCACGTCGACGAAGGTCTTGTGCGGATGCGTCCCGATCGGCTGCTCCATCCACGTGTCGTCGGCCTCCGGCAGCGCGAGCGGCCGCGAGACGACGCCGAAGTGCTGCTCGGCGTAGGCGACGCCGGTGGTGACGCCCGACGGGAAGTGCGCGCGCAGCCGGTGGTCCTCGGCCAGGTTCTCGAACTCGGTGCGGATGTCGATGCGCGGCACGCCCGGCGAGAGGCTGACGAGCACGCGCACAGGGCAGCTCACGGTGCGCCGCGCGCGCTGGCGCCGAGCGGTGAGCCGCGACGGCAGCCGGTAGCTCATCCGGATCTCGAGGGTCTGTCGCGCTGGGCCGGCCTCCAGCACACGGACCTCCGGCTGCGCGGCCGGGCGGTCGACGAGCACGTCGGGTTCGGGGGCGCAGTAGTTGTACTCGTCGCCGCGATCGCCGCCGTCGACGAGCCGGTTGAGGCCCGTGTAGCGCACCGCGACGCCCTTCATCTCGACGCGCAGACTACCGTCGCGCCGGCTGGCGTCGACGATGAAGATGTCATTCTCGATCCGCGACTTACTGCGCGGCTTTGTCTCGGCTGGCTCCCCGTACTCGACCTCGTACGCGCGGTAGCCGAAGCCGGGGACGCCGCCGGCGACGAAGCCGACCGAAAGCCGGTCGGCGTTCGGGCCGGCGCGCACGGCCTCGGGCGGCTCGTCGTGGTCGACCGGCTGGCAGGGCCAGCGATGGCCGTTCTCGTCCACGAGGGCGACCGGCTGCGAGCCTCGTTTGGCCGGCACGACGGCCGTCGCGAAATCGCTGCGCGGGCCGGGCAGCGGGTTGAAGACGAAGACGCGCTCGGCCGGGCCCTGCGCCCCGATGCGGCGCATCGCCTGATACGCGAGGTCCTCGCCCACCTGCTCGCACTGGTCGAAGCGCGGGCGCATCTCGTCGTGCGTCTGGTCGATGCTGCAGCCGCAGATCGAGTCGTGCGGCTGGTTCTCCAGCAGCAGCTTCCAGGCGCGGTCGATCAGGCCGGCCTCTGAGAGCGCCTCCTTGGGGAACGGGCTGCTCGGCCCGGCGACGCGCGGCGGCTCGTTCCACGCCTCGCCCAGACGGGCGCGCAGCGTCTCAGACCAGAGCGTGAGCGGCTCGGCCCAGCGCGTGAGCAACTGCTCGCAGTCGAACGTGCGCTGCTTGATCCACATCCGCGCCGACGTGACGCCGGGCAGCAGATGCGCGCGCTGGCCGCTGCGGAACTCGCCCACGTGGCGGTAGAGCCCGTCGCGAGAGCCGAGTTGCGATTCGATCTCGTCGAACGCCTCGGGCAGGCTGCCGACGACGACCTCGGCGTCGGGCAGGCGCGCGTTCGCGGCGCGCACGAACGTCGAGAGCTCCTCCTGCGGCGGGATGTGGTCGGAGCCCCACATCGCGACGAGCGTCGAGGTCTGCGCGAGCGGCTGGAGTCGCGCGCGCACCTGCTGGAGTCGCTCGATAAACTCCTCCTCATCCGCGAACGGAAACGGCCCGGCGATGCCGTAGCCGCCGGGCATGTGGACCGCGAAGACGGCGCTGCCGTCGGGCGACTCCCAGAGCAGCTCGGTCGTCTGGAGCGACGCGTCGGCGCCGCGCCACCAGATGCAGCGGTCGATGCCGAAGCCGCGAAAGATAGCCGGCATGTGCGCGATCTGGCCGAAGGGGTCCGGGATGTAGCCGACGTCCATGGCGCCGCCGAACTGCGCGGCGACCTTATGGCCGCGCAGGATGTTGCGCACCAGCGCTTCGCCGCTGGGCAGGTTCTCGTCCGGAATGACGTACCACGGCCCGACAGCGAGCCGCCCGGCGCGCGCCAGGCGGTCGATCGTCTCCCGGCGGTCGGGGCGCACCTCCAGGTAGTCCTCGATCAGGATCGTGTGGCCGTCGAGCAGGAAGTGGCGGTACTCCGGGTCGCGTTCGAGGATCTCCAGCAGCAGGTCGAAGAAGCCGGTGAGCCTCGTCCGGTAGCGCTGGAAGGGGTAATACCACTCGCGGTCCCAGTGCGTGTGCGGCACCAGGACCATGCGCGTGCGGGACGACGTCGTCATGAATCAGCCCCTCGGGGCGAAGCGATTCGCCGAGTCCGAGCTCGGAGGCACGTTGAGTGCGTTCCGCCAGATTCCTCGCTGCGCTCGGAATGACAGATGCGGTGGAGTAAGGAGAGTGTCACTGCGCTCATGCTGAGCCCGGCCGCAGGTACATCGGGTTGGTGAGCGCGTGGACGACTTCGCCGCGTTCGGGCCGGCCGCGCAAGCCCATGACGTCCGCGCGCAGGTAGCCCGGCGCGTCGAGCGCCAGCCCGAACTCCAGCTCGACGTCGTCCTTGTCCGCGACGACCTGCTGCCAGAGCTCGCCGTCGCGGAGCAAGCGTAGCTTCTTGTCGGGCGGGCCGCGGTAGCGCAGGCGGAGCTTCACCGCCGATCCCTCCGGCGCCTCGATGCGGTCGCCAGGGAGGAACGAGCGGCCGTCGCACGTCGCCGTCAGCTCCAGGAAGGGGCCGGTGGGGTCTTCCGAGATGAAGACATGGCCGGCGCGCACGCCGTCGAGGACGCCCTCCTCGTCCAGCTCGCCCTGGACGTAGACCCACGTGCACGGGTCGCCGAGCGTCCATGGGTGGATGAAGACGGCCGGCTTGATCGAGTGGCAGTCGCTGCCGCCGACCGCGACGGCGGCGCTGCCCTCGTTCAGGCGGCGCTCCCAGAACGCGAGCGACTCCTCGTTCGCGAAGCGCCACGGGCCCTGCCACGCCTCGACGACGCGGAAGTCCATCACGCCGGCGAACTCCCACGGGTAGCCGACCTTCGGGTGGTTGGGCGAGATCAGGCCGCCCTGCTCGTAGACGAAGTCGAAGATGCGGCGCATGCCGGCGTCGTCCGTGCACCGAAAGTCGACCCAGCAGCCCGTGCCCCAGACGTTCGCGTGGCCCCAGAACGTCGTCACCTCCTCGCCCGGGATGAGGAGGAACGAGCCCGCCGGACGCCGCGCGATCTCCTCGAAGTGCGACGTGGTGTTGTGGTCGGTGATGGCCAGGAAGTCGAGCCCGACGCGCTGCGCCTCGACGACGTACTCATCGATCGTGTTGTAGCCGTCGCTGTGCTCGGTGTGCGAGTGGAAGTCGCCGCGATACCAGCGCCCGATGCCGGAGCGCGGCGCGGTCTGTGTTCGGGCAGGCGTCTCGTCGGGCGGATCGGCGTCCGCAACGGCGTTCGGGTCGATTTCGAGGGAGATTTCCACCCAGTAGGGGCACGCCTGCGAGTACTTGATGCGGCTGCCGAGCATGATGCTCCACTCGCCCGGCGCGAGCGCGCCGCGGACGTAGCCGGGCGTGGCGTCCTGAGGGCTGATGTGGAAGCCGCTGCGCGAGCTGCCGCTCCAGCCCCGGAAGCCGCCCTCCAGGAAGCCTGTCCCGCGCGCGTCGAAGACGCCGATGTCGACGACGTCCTTGGGCGCGATCGGGTCGTCCGGCTGCTCGTCGCGGCCGAAGTGGTACGTGACCTCCAGCCGCTTGGCGCCGGCCGGCACCTCGAACGGGAGGTAGCGGAACGTGAGGTCGGGGTCGCCGGGGCGGAAGACGCCTTCGAACGAGAGCTTCTGGCGCATGACTAGCGGATCACTCCTTCGCTGCGCATGGACGCGATCTCTTCCTCCCCATAGCCGAGCGACGCGAGGATCGCGTCGGTGTGTTCGCTCAGCGCGGGCGAAGGGCCCTGCACCGCGAGCGGCGTTTCGCTCATCTGCAGCGGCGGCCCGACCATCTTAATCGTTCCCACGAGTGAGTGCTCGACCTCGACCTGGAGGTCGTTCGCGAGCACCTGGGGGTCGTCCATCAGCTCCTGGGTGAACTTGAACGGCCCGGCCGGCACGCCGCGTTCGTCGAAGATGGCGAGCCACTCGCCGGTCGTGCGTCCGCGCATGATCGCCTCGGCCTCCTTCACGAGCGCCGTGGCGTACTCGCGCGAACCCTCGGCCATCGGGTCCCACTCCGGGTTGCCGATGCGCTTGTCCACTACGCCGATGGCCGCGCAGAGCTTGGTGCGCAGCGCGGCGCTGAGCGCGCCGACGACGATGTAGGAGTCCTTGGTCTTGAAGACGCGATAGTGGATGTTGCCGATGGGTTGCACGGGCCGCGCCGCGATCAGCTGCTTTTTCAGCTCGTCGTAGTCCGTGTCCTGCTCGCGGGCCTCCTGGAGCCGGTCGAGGAAGCGCTGCCGCCACTCGGCGTCGACGGACTCGATGAGCTGAAACGACCCGTTCTGGAGCGCGAGCGCGCTGCCGAGTAGCGTGGTATCGATGCGCTGGCCCTTGCCTGTACGCTCGCGCACGAAGAGCGCGGAGCTGATGGCCCAGGCCATCATGATGCCGGTCGAGAAGTCGGCGACGGCCTGGGCGGTCACCGGCACGCCGTTGAGCGCTTTGCCCTCGGAGGCCATCCAGCCGGTCAGCCCCTGGACGATGATGTCGTAGCCGGGCCGGTGCGCCTGCGGCCCCTTGCGACCGAAGGCGGTGTTGTCGCAGTAGATCAGCTTCGGGTTCAGCTTGGCCATCGATTCGTAGTCGATGCCCAGCTTGGCGGTGACGTCCGGCCGGTAGTTCACCAGCACGACGTCCATGTCCGGCACGAGCTTGCGCACGACTTCGAGCGCTTCCGGCTTGTTGAGGTCGAGCGTGAGGCTGCGCTTGCCGCGGTTGAGCGAGATGTAGGTGCGGCTCTCGGTGGGGACGAACTGCGCGAACAGACGCCACGGCTCGCCCTCCGGCGGCTCTACCTTAATGATGTCCGCGCCCATATCGGAGAGCAGCATCCCCGCGAACGGGGCCGCGATGATCTCCGAGAACTCCAGCATGCGGATGCCGGCCAACGGCCCGGGCATCGATGCGCCTCCTCCTTGTCGGGGGGGGGGGGGGGGG
>JBBDNH010000043.1:0-7570 GCA_040877745.1 Dehalococcoidia bacterium | reverse complement strand
ATTGCATCGGGGCGTCCTCCCGCGAGGGAGGACCGGAGGGCGTGCACGGTGACGCCCTCCGGCGGCCGGGCCGGCACGTAGTACGACACGCCATGCACGTCGTGGCCACGATCGACGAAGTAGCGCAGCCAGCTCTGCGTGTGGACGCCGTCGAGATCACCGACGACGCACAGGCGCAATCGCTGCTCGGGCGAGATACGCTCGATCATGGCTGCGCCGGCGCGAAGCGCTGCCGCGCGGCCTCGACGTAGCGCCGGAGGTCGTCGCCGCGCACGATCACCGCCTCCCAGACGGAGCCGCCGGAGAGCTGTCGATACGCTGCGAGCGAGAGCGCGAAGTGCGCGGCGTAGGCGAGCGTCGACGCGATCGCCGCGCCCGTGATGCCGAACGGAGGAATGAGCGCGAAGTCGGCGACGATCGTCACGACGAGCGATGCCACCGTGATCATGCTGTTCGTCAGCGGACGGCCCTGGCTGAGAATGTAGCTGGTGAGGATTTTGGAGCCACTCAGCGCTACCGCGCCGGGCAGCAGCCACAGCAACGGCTCCAGCGCGCCGCTGAACTCGCCACCGAAGAACGCCTCCACGAACCACGGCGACACGACGCCGACCCCCAGCGCGACGATCGCGCTCACGAGCAATGTGTTGCGGCACACCAGCGGCGTCGTGCGCGCGGCGTCCGACTCGTCGGTCGCGGTGAGGCGCGGCAGCAGCACCGCAGCAACGGCGTTCGGGATGAACCAGATCGTCTGGCTGATCGTCACCGCGACGGCGTAGATACCCACGCCGGCCGTGCTGACGAATAGCAGCACAACGAACTGGTCGAGCCGGTAGTTCAGCAGCTGCATCAGGTTCCCCACCTGGCCCCGCAGACCAAAGCTCAGCTGTCGCCGTAACGACGGCCAGTCGATGCGCAGCAGCTCGGACAGCCGCAGCGCCGGCCGGCCCAGCAGCACGATGGCCAAGGCGATCGCCACGAGCGTAGCGATCGACCAGAAGACCAGCGCGTCCGTGGTATCGACGTCGCCGGCGGCGACGCCCGTCGCGAGGAGCGCCAGCAGCACCAGTGGCTGCACGATGATCACGGTGTTCATCGCGACGAAGCGACTCACGCCCTGGAGGAGCGTGGTCAACAGGCCATAGCTCACGAACAGCGGTACGGCGAAAACGAAGATCCAGTACGGGACATCGTGGTCGCGCAGCGTTTCGCCCAGCAGGGGCCAGGCAAGCAGCACCAGCACGCCGCTCACGAGCGCAGACAGGAGTGTGATCTGATGCGCGTTCGCCGCCACGCGCGAGAGCGTTGCCGTGCGCTTGCCCAGCTCGTACACCGCCGCGACGCCCATCCCCAGGCTGAGGACCGCCTGCGCGATCGACGCCGAGAGCAGAAAGAGCGCGTAGACGCCGCGACCCTCCGGCCCGAGCGCGCGCGCGACGAGCACCGCCACGCCGAACGCGAGCGCCGCGTTGGCGACGTAGGTCAAGAAGACCAGATTGACGTTGGCCAGGAACCCGACGCCGGGACGCGCGCCTCCCGTCTGGGCGCCGTCCGGCAGCTCAGCCGCGGCCGTAACCGGCGTAGGCGTCGACTCGCTCTCCGACAAGCCGCTCCACCTCCTCCAGCTCAGCCTGCAACCGCGCCTCCCACGTCCAGAAACTCGCTTCGGCCTCGCGACGGGCGCCGGCGCCGAGCGAGCATCGCGTCGATGAGTCCTTGGCTAGCTCGATGACGGCGCTCGCCACGAGGCCCGCCTCGCCCGCTGGCAGGAGGCGGCCGGTCTCACCGTCGCGGATCAGCGCGCCGGTGTCGCCCGCGTCGACAGCGACGACCGGCAAGCCGCAGCACATCGCCTCCAGCAGCGGGTTCCCGACGTTCGAGAGATCGGCGACCGCCAGGAACGCATCGGCGGCGTGCATGTAGCGCAGGACGTCCCCCTGCGGAACCGCGCCGGCGAAGCGAACGTGATCGCGGATGCCCAGCTCGCGGACCTGCCGCTCCAGGTTCGACCGCTCTTCGCCGTCTCCGACGATCAACAAATGCGCGTTCGGCGCTGATCGCAGCACCTGCGGCATGGCGGCCACCGCGCGATCGACGCGCTTCCAGGCGGCCAGCCGCGAAGCCGTGAGCAGCACGAAGGCGTCCTCAGGGATGTCGAGCGCGTGACGCTGTTCGGCGCGCTCCTCGGTGCTCGCGGGCCGCAATCGGTCAAGGTCGAGGCCGTTGCGCCAGAAACGCAGCTTGGGCATCGCTTGGGGATTCAGCCGCGCGAGCACTTCGTCGCCTCGTGTGCCATCGTTGGTCATGATGTAGAGGTCGGCCGGCAGTTGCAGCGCGAGCACCTCCTCATGCTTGCGCAGCCGCGCGAAGGAGCTGTCCAACGTCGGATGCATCACCGTGCCCTGGAACCGGGCCACGGTCGGCAGGCCCAGGCTCCCGAGCCGTCTCGCCGCGAGCGCTGCGTGCACCTCGTAGGCGTAGAGCAGATCGACGGGTTCCCGGTCGAGGACCTGCCGCGCGCGCCGCGCCGCGAGGAGCGGGAACAGCAGCGCGAACCGCAGCTTCTGGTCTGCCTTCGCGATGAAGCCGGGCATCGGCAGCCTGCCCTCCTGCAAGTTCGGCAGGTGGAAGCGTTCGAACGTGACGCCGGGCAGGTCGAGTGGTATCTGCGGTGCAGCGTCGCGCAAGCGCCCGCCCGGCAGGTAGTGATTCGCGCCGATCGTCGGCGCCACGACGGTAACGCGATGCCCGCGCTCCCCGTAGGCGCGCAACGTTCGATAGAGTGACGGCGCGCCACCTGCGGACGGGAGCGCCCACACCTCCAGCGCGCACAGCATGAGCACGTGCATCGTTCGCCTTGCGCGCAGTGTAGCCCTCGCACTGTGGCCGAGCAACGTGCTCGACACTGCGACGAACGTTCTGGTACGATCCTATGGCTCTTCGGTCGGGGTGTAGCTCAGCCAGGCTAGAGCGCACGGTTCGGGACCGTGAGGTCGGCAGTTCAAATCTGCCCACCCCGACCAGTTAGTAGCCCCAGATGTCAGGGTTTCTCCCCACTTCAGGCCCAAGCGCGGCAACCGACAACAGCGTCGGAAGATTTTACGAAATTTTGATCTCCGCCGCCTTGCAGCCTCCATGGCGTGGCGCTACAATCCGTCGGCAAAGGGGGAGTAGTTAAGCAGGTGAACGTGATGTACCGGGACGACGAAAAGGTTCAGGCGCGTAAGCACCAGACCGAAAGGGCCATCGGGCTGGCGATGGAGAACCGATGGGAGGATGCGGTGACCGCCAACCGCGCCATCATCGAGCTCTTCCCCAACGACGCCGATGCCCACAACCGGCTGGGCAAGGCGCTGATGGAGCTGAACCGCTACCCCGACGCCAAGAAGGCGTACAAGAAGGCGCTCGAGCTGGATGCGACCAACCAGATCGCGCGGAAGAACCTGGAGCGGATCACCGTCCTGCACAAGGCCGGCGCAACGCAGGCCGAGACTCGCCAGGTCGACCCGACGCTCTTCATTGAGGAGATGGGCAAGAGTGCGGTCACCGTCCTACAGGGGACGCCAGAGGACATCCTCGCCAAGCTCAACGCCGGCGACAAGCTGGAGCTCCGCCAGCGCAGCAACTCGCTTGTCGTGGAGACGGGCAGCGGCAAGCTAGTAGGCACCCTGGAGCCGAAGCTTCGGTCGAGGCTGATCAAGCTGATGGACGGCGGGAACGAGTACGCCGCCGGCCTCGTCAGCGTCGGGGGCGGCGAGTGCCGCATCATCATCAAGGAGACCTACAAGGACCCGAGCCAGGCGGGACGTCCGTCGTTCCCGTCGGTCGTTGGCACCGAGAGCCTGCGCCCCTATACGAAGGAGAGCCTGCTCCACTACGGCAACCAGGTCGAAGAGATCGAGCGCACTCAGGACGTGGAGGAGGACGAGCTCGGCAGCGAGAACGGCGCCGACAAGGCCTGGCAGGACGACAACGTCATCCAGCAGGGCCACGTTCGCCTCAACGACGCCGCTGCCGCCGAGGACGACGACGACGACGACTACGACGAGTAACCCGCTCGTTCGCTTCGGTCCTGTGAGCGCTCCTGACACGCAGATGTCAGGGGCGCTCTGCTATCGTGGGCCCGCGACCTCAGGAGCCGACGATGGTTGTACGCACACAAGAGCCTCCGCTTCGATCTACGCCCGAGCGATCTGGTAGCATCAGTACGCTGCTCCGCCACCATCACGACATGTCCGAGATCATCAGCGCCAAGGGCCTCTACAAGCGCTTCGGCAACCTCGTCGCCGTGGACCGCATCGACTTCTCCGTGAAGCCGGGTGAGTTCTTCGGACTGCTCGGGCCGAACGGCGCCGGCAAGACGAGCACCATCCGCATGATCAGCTGCGTTTCGCCGCTCTCGGGCGGCCAGCTCCTCGTCGACGGCATGGACGTGACCAAGCAAGGCCGCGCGATCAAGGCGCTGCTCGGCGTGGTGCCCCAGGAAGAAAACCTCGATCCCGACCTGAGCGTTGCCCAAAACCTCGCCGTCTTCGCTCGCTACTTCGACATCCCCGCACCGGAGGCGCGCCGGCGCGCCGAGGAGGTGCTTGATCTCTTCCAGCTCCAAGACAAGCATGACGAGATCGTCGACAACCTCTCCGGCGGGATGAAGCGCCGGCTGATCGTGGCGCGGGCGTTGATCAACAACCCCAAAATCCTCGTGCTGGACGAGCCCACCACGGGACTCGACCCGCAGGCGCGCCACCTCGTCTGGCAGAAGCTGCGGCTGTTGAAGTCGCAGGGCATCACGATGCTCCTCACGACGCACTACATGGAGGAAGCCGCCCACCTCTGCGACCACCTCGTCGTGATGCACCTCGGCCGCATCCTCGCCCAGGGGACGCCGCAGGAGCTGATCGCAGAGCACGTCGGCAGGCAGGTCCTGGAGATGCGCCTCACCGACGGCCGGCGCGAAGAGGCGATCGACCTCGTCCGGCGTCACGACGGCGTCAAGCTGGAGGACGTGGAGGACGTCA
Organism: Dehalococcoidia bacterium; assembly: GCA_040877745.1. GTDB lineage: Bacteria > Chloroflexota > Dehalococcoidia > DSTF01 > RBG-16-68-14 > JBBDNH01. The sequence continues at coordinate 2,555 of JBBDNH010000043.1, read as the reverse complement.
TCTACGCCTTCGGCGCGTCCGAGAACTGGGAACAGCTGATGGAGGAGCTCGCTCCCTTCGGCGAGGGCGTGCGCCTGCGCGACGCAACGCTGGAGGACGTCTTCCTGGAGCTGACCGGCCGGGGGCTGTACGAATGAGCGTGATGGGCGTCTCCTACCGCAGCTACCGCGTCTGGCAGCGCAACCGGGACGTGGTGCTGCGCCTCTGGTTCGTGGAGCTCGTGCCGCCCATCGTCGGGCCGCTGATTATGATGAGCGCGCTCGGCCTCGGTCTGGGGGCGTTCGTCGAGCTGGGCGGCGACCAGGCGTACATCGCGTTCCTCACGCCGGGCATCCTGAGCATCTTCCCCATGCTCTGGGCGATGTTCGACTGCGGCTGGGGCGCCTACGGGCGCATGAACATGCAGGGTGTCTACGACGCCGTCATCGCGACGCCGCTCAACGTCGAGGATGTGATCGCGGGCGAGATCTTCTTCGGCGCCAGCCGTGGCGCGCTGCAGGCGGTGCACATCCTGATCGCGGCCTCGCTCTTCACGCCCGCGTACGACATCCTCCAGTCGCCGCTGGCGGTGCTGGCGATACCGAACGCGTTCCTCGCCGGCCTCATCTTCGGTTCGCTCGCGATGTCGTTCACATCGATCGCTCCCTCCATGAGCGCGTATAACTTCCTGTTTGCGTTCGTGATCAACCCGCTCTTCTGGTTCGGCGGCGCGTTCTATCCGCTCGAACGGCTCCCCGACGGCCTGGAGATCCTCGCGCATTTCCTTCCCATCACGCACATCGTCCAGATCAATCGAGGCCTGGTCGAAGGCGACATGCACTGGTCGCACCTGGGCAACCTCGCCGTCGCTCTCGCGTTCGCAGCAGCCTTCTTCGCGCTCGCCATCCTGAGCATGCGCCGACGCCTGATCAAGTAGGGGCGAACCCCGAACGCCTAGGGGCGGGTTTCAAACCCGCCCCTTCCTCGAACCTCGAACCTCGAGGATGCTATCCTGGCATCGTCATGGCAGCATCACAACCACGCATCGGGGTCACGCGCTGGGAGGACGTTCCCGGCGAGCGCATCGAGGATTACTGGGAGCGCATCGAGGAGGCCGGCGGCGAGCCGCTCGACCTCCGGGGCAAGGAGATCGATGTCGCCACGCTCGATGGCCTGGTCGTCACCGGCGGCCTGGACATCGCCCCGGAGCGGTACGGCGACGCGCCGCATCCCAAGACCAAGACGGCCGAACCCGAACGCGACGAGTACGAGCTCAGGCTCCTCCATGCCGCGCTCGCCGCCGGCCTGCCGGTCCTCTGCATCTGCCGCGGATGCCAGCTGCTCAACGTCGCGCGGGGCGGAGGCCTGCTCCAGCACATCGAGGACCGCAGCCACGTGGCCGACTATCGCACCGAGGTCTACCCATCGCAGTGGCACAAGGTTCGGCTGGCGCCGGACTCCCGCCTCCACGCGATCTACCGGGCGAACGAAATCGAGACGAACTCCCGCCATCACCAGGCGATCATCGCGGAGCGACTCGCCCCCACGCTGATCGCAGTGGGGACCGCGCCGGACGGGATCATCGAGGCCGTGGAGAGCCGCGAGCACAGCTGGGTCGCCGGCGTGCAGTGGCACCCCGAACGCCCGGAGCGCGATCATCCCGCCTTCCGGCCAGGCTCACAACCGCTGTTCGACGCGCTCGTCCAGGCGACGATGCGGGCTCGCGAACGAGTGCGCTAACGATGCCAGCCTTTCAGATACGTGCTCGTATCTGCGGGTTAGGGTACTATGCGGGTAGGAGCGTGACCCACCTATGACCACAGACGGCAACATCGGCGCAGTCCGCGGCATCAAGATCGAAGACGAGATGCGCGCGTCGTACCTCGATTACGCGATGAGCGTGATCGTGGCGCGCGCGCTGCCCGACGTGCGCGATGGGCTCAAGCCCGTCCAGCGCCGCATCCTCTACGCCTTCCACGAACAGGGCATCGGGCCGACCGCGCGATACAAGAAGAGCGCCGGTATCGTCGGCGAGGTGCTGAAGAGCTACCATCCCCACGGCGACGCTCCCGTCTACGACGCCATGGTGCGCATGGCGCAGGACTTCTCCCTGCGCTACCCGCTCGTCGACGGACAGGGGAACTTCGGCAGCGTCGACAACGACCCGCCGGCCGCCATGCGCTATACGGAGGCCCGGCTGGCGCCCATCGCGCAGGAGCTGCTGGCCGACATCGACAAGGACACAGTCGACTTCTTCCCCAACTACGATGACTCGCTGCGCGAGCCCCTGCCGCTGCCCGCGCGCCTGCCCAACCTGCTGGTGAACGGCGCCAGCGGCATCGCGGTCGGCATGGCGACCAACATCCCGCCCCACAACCTGACGGAGATCTGCGACGCGATCGTCAAGCTGCTCGACGAGCCCGACACGACGACCGAGGAGCTCTGCGAGATCGTCAAGGGGCCGGACTTCCCCACCGGCGGCATCCTCTACCGCATGCGCAGCGAGCGTGAGTACGACGCCGAGGGCAAGGGTAAGGATGTCCTGCGCGACGCGATCAAGCAGACCTACGGCGATG
>JBBDNH010000042.1:0-7588 GCA_040877745.1 Dehalococcoidia bacterium | reverse complement strand
CGCCGCGCGCGCGTGGCGGGAACGACACTGGAGCGCGGGCATCGAGCCGGTCGTGGTGGCGTGGAACGGCGTCCCCGCGGACATCGAGCTGCGGCTCCCCGCGAGCGCTAGCGGCGCGCTGCGCTGCGAGCTGACGTTCGAGGACGGCGACGCGCGTCGCTGGCGCGAGGACATCGACCGGCTGAAGCGCGCGCGAACCGAGGCCGTGGAGGGCGCTCGATACATCGCGCGGACGCTGCGGTTGCGGCGCCGGATGCCGTTCGGCTATCACCGGCTGCGTATGGAGTCGCGCGGCGTTGCGATGGAGACGCTCGTGATCAGCGCGCCGGCGCGGGCGTACGAGGATGGCGCCAAGCGGGCGTGGGGCGTGTTTCTGCCGCTCTACAGCCTGCACTCGGAGCGGAGCTGGGGCGCGGGCGACTTCACGGACCTCGATGCGCTGATGTCGTGGGCGGGCGAGGTGGGCGCGAACGTCGTCGCGACGCTGCCGTTCCTGGCCTCGTTCGCGGATGGGCCGGGCGTGCCGAGCCCGTACGCGCCGGCGAGCCGCCTCTTCTGGAGCGAGTTCTACGCCGACGTCGAGCGGGCGCCCGAGCTCGCGATCAGCCGTAACGCGCGGGAGCTGCTGGCTTCGTCCGCGCATCGACGCGAGCTAAAGGCGCTGCGGTCGTCGAAGTTCGTCGATCATGGCCGGGCGATGGCGTTGAAGCGACGCGTGCTGGAGGAGATGTCGCGGGCGTTCTTCGCGCGGCGTTCTGAGCGACGGGACGCGTTCGGGCGCTATGTGGGCGCGCGGCCGGAGGTGCTGGACTACGCGCGCTTTCGGGCGGCGGGCGAGCGGCTGGGACAGTCCTGGCAAACCTGGCCGCGGCGCGCCCGCGATGGGGTGCTAACGCGCGGCGACTACGACCCAGACATCGCGCGGTACTACGCTTACGCGCAGTGGGTCGCGCAAGAGCAGGTCGAGGCGCTGTCGAGGTCGTCGGCGGAGCGCGGGCAGCAGATGTACCTCGACCTGCCGCTCGGCGTGCACTCCGACGGCTACGACGTGTGGCGAGAGCAGGCGCTCTTCGCAGATGGCGTTTCCGCGGGCTCGCCGCCGGATGCGTTCTTCTCGAAAGGGCAGGTCTGGAGCTTCCGGCCGTTGCATCCAGAGCGGCTGCGCGAGCAGGGCTATGCACACCTGATTGCTGTGCTCAGGCACCACCTGAGCCAGGCGCGGCTGCTACGCATCGACCACGTGATGGGGCTGCACAGGCTGTTCTGGGTGCCGGACGGGCTCGATGCGTCGAGCGGCGCATACGTCCGCTACAATGCGGAGGAGCTGTACGCTATTCTGAGCCTCGAATCCCACCGGCACGGCGCCGTCATCGTAGGGGAGAACCTCGGTACCGTGCCGCCGTATGTGAACGCCGCCATGAAGGAGCGTGGCCTGCAGCGCATGTACGTCACGCAGTTCCAGCTCAGCGAGAAGGAACGCCCGCTGAACCCGATCCCTCGGGACGCCGTGGCGAGTGTGAATACGCACGATATGCCAACGTTCGCCTCGTTCTGGGAGGAGCGCGATATCGACGGTCGCGTCGCGATGGGCCTGCTGGACGAACGAGGAGCGCGAGCTGAGCGCCGCGAGCGGCAAGGCATGGGCGAGTCGTGGCGAAGCTACGCCGATCGCACGGGCGCTCTGGCTGCATCGAGCACGCAAGGAGCGTATCGAGGGCTGCTGGGCGCGCTGGCTTCGAGCCGGGCGCAGAACGTGCTGGTCAATCTGGAGGACCTCTGGCTGGAAACCGAGGCGCAGAACGTGCCGGGCACCGTCGACGAGCATCCGAACTGGCGGCGGAAGGCGGCGCACAGCCTGGAAGAGCTGCGCAAGCTGCCGGAGGTGAGCGAGACGCTGGGCGAGGTCGACCGGCGGCGGCGAGGCCGGACGCGGCGATGAGCGCGAGGAAGGCGGTGGGGGCGGCGGCACGCGCGGCGGGCGACGCCGGGCCGCTGACCGACGAGGACATCCGCCTCTTCCACGAGGGTTCGCACGCGCGGCTGTACGAGAAGCTGGGAGCGCACGTGACGAGCGTCGATGGGGTTGCCGGAACGTACTTTGCCGTTTGGGCGCCGGACGCGGCGCGTGTGTCGGTCGTCGGCGACTTCAACGACTGGGACCCAAAGCGCCACGAGCTGCGGCTGCGCGGCTCGCCCGGCATTTGGGAAGCCTTCGTGCCGGAGGCCGGCGAGGGGATGCTCTACAAGTTCCACGTGACATCGCGATACAAGGGACACGAGGTGTACAAGGCCGACCCCTTCGGGCTGTATCACGAAGTCGCGCCGAAGACGGCCTCCATTGTGTGGGACCTCGACTACGCGTGGGACGACGGAGACTGGATGGCCGTCCGCGGGGAGCGCAACTCGCTCCACGCGCCGATGTCGATCTACGAAGTCCACGTGGGCTCGTGGATGCGCGTGGCGGAGGAGAACAACCGCTCGCTGTCATATCGAGAGCTTGCCCCGAAGCTGGCCGAGTACGCGAACAAGCTGGGCTTCACGCACGTGGAGCTGATGCCCGTGATGGAGCACCCCTTCTTCGGCTCGTGGGGGTACCAGGTGACCGGCTACTTCGCGCCGACGAGCCGCTACGGGACGCCGCAGGACTTCATGTACCTGGTCGATTACCTGCACCAGGAGGGCATCGGCGTGATCCTGGACTGGGTGCCGTCGCACTTTCCGAACGACGTGCACGGCCTGGGCTTCTTCGACGGGACGCACTTGTACGAGCACGGGGACCCGCGCAGGGGCATCCATCCGGAGTGGGACAGCTACATCTTCGACTACAGCCGGCCCGAGGTACGCAGCTTCCTGGTGAGCAACGCGCTGTTCTGGCTGGACCGCTACCACGCGGATGGCCTGCGCGTGGACTCCGTATCGTCGATGCTCTACCTCGACTACGCGCGCGCGGAGGGCGAGTGGCTGGCGAACGAGCACGGCGGTCGAGAGAACCTCGGGGCCGTGGAGCTGGTACGTCGCCTCAACGACGAGGTCTACCGCGCGCATCCCGACACGCAGACGATGGCCGAGGAGGCGAGCGCGTGGCCGCATGTCACCGGCTCGACCGGCCAAGGCGGCCTGGGCTTTGGGCTCAAGTGGGACCTGGGCTGGACGAACGATACGCTCAGCTATGTTTCGCGCGAGCCGTCTGAGCGACCGGCGCACCACAACGAGCTGACCTTTCGCATGATGTATGCGTTCGATGAGCGGTTCGTGCTGCCGCTGTCGCATGACCAGGTCGTGAAGGGCCAGGGCTCGCTGCTCGGCAAGATGCCGGGCGACGAAGCGCAACGGTTCGCGAACCTGCGGCTGCTGCTGTCGTACATGTACTCGCAGCCCGGCAAGAAGCTGCTCTTCATGGGGGGCGAGTTCGGGCAGCGCGAGGAGTGGGCTCACGACGGCGCGCTGTCGTGGGAGTTCGCCGAGCTGCCCGCCCAGACGGGCATCCAGCGGCTGGTAGAGGCGCTGAACCGGCTCTATCGCGAGGAGCCGGCGCTGCACGAGCTGGACTGCGAGGCAGCCGGCTTCGAGTGGATCGACCCGAACGACGCGCGGCACAGCACGCTGAGCTACCTGCGGCGCAGCGCTTCGGGCGAGGCGGTGGCGATCGCGCTGAACTTCTCGGCTGAGCCGCGCGAGGGCTACCGCCTCGGCGTGCCGTCGGCCGGCCTGTGGCGGGTGCTGCTGAACACGGATGCCGCGGCGTTCGGCGGGAGCGATCAGACCGCAGCGGACGCGATCGAAGCGGAGGCCGTCGAGGCGCACGGACGGACGCAGTCGTTGCGCCTGACGTTGCCTGCGCTGGCTGCGGTATTCTTCAAGGCTGACTAACCAGCAGACACCATGAGCATCGACTGGCAGCCGAGCCTGGGCGCGACCATCCTTCCCGATGGCCGGACGCGCTTCCTGGTCTGGGCGCCGCATCCCTCGAAGGTGGAGCTGCACATTGTGGGTGACTCGGAGCGCATCGTGGCGATGGAGGCCGGGGAGCGCGGCTACTATGAGGCGGTCGTCGAGGGCGCCGGGCCCGGGACACAGTACTTCTATCGCCTGGAAGGGGAGCGCGACCGGCCGGACCCGGCGTCGCGCTACCAGCCGCTGGGCGTGCACGGGCCGTCGGAGGTCGTCGACCCGTCCTTCGCGTGGACGGACGCCGACTGGCGTGGCGCGCCGCTGGAGCAGTACATCCTCTACGAGACGCATGTCGGGACGTTCACACTGGACGGCACGTTCGAGGCGATGATCGGGCATCTGGACGAGCTGGTTGAGCTGGGCGTCACGGCGCTGGAGCTGCTGCCGGTGGCGCAGTTCCCGGGTGACCGGAACTGGGGATACGACGGCGTGCAGCCGTACGCGGTCCAAAGCTCGTACGGCGGACCGGAGGGGCTGCGGAAGCTGGTGGACGCGTGCCACGCGCGCGGGCTCGCGGTGGTGCTGGACGTGGTGTACAACCACCTGGGGCCGGAGGGGAACTACTTGCGGGAGTACGGGCCATACTTCACGGACCGCTACCACACCTTCTGGGGCGACGCGATGAACTTCGACGGGCCGGGGAGCGACGAGGTGCGCCGCTATTTCATCGAGAACGCGCTCCACTGGATACGCGAGTACCACATCGACGCGTTCCGGCTGGACGCGGTCGACCACATCATCGATCACCACGCTTCGGCGCGGCCGTTCCTGCGCGAGCTTGCGGACACGGTGCACGAGCAGGCCGCGAGCGAGGGACGCCATGTCTACGCGTTCGCGGAGACGGCGATGAACGACACGCGCTTCCTGCTGCCGGCGGAGGGGGGCGGCTGCGGGCTGGACGCGCAGTGGAACGACGAGTTCCACCACGCGCTGCACAGCCTGCTCACCGGCGAGGACGCCGGATACTATCGAGACTTCGGGTCGTTGGAGGACATGGCGCGGGCGTTCCGCGAGGGCTACGTCTACACGGGCCAGTACTCGCCCAACCGCGAACGGCGCCACGGGACGTCGTCGAAGGACATCCCCGCGAGCAAGTTCGTCGTCTTTCGCCAGAATCATGACCAAGTAGGGAATCGCGTGTACGGGCGGCGGCTCGCGCGGCTGGTGTCGTTCGAGGGGATCAAGGTCGCGGCGAGCGCCGTGCTGCTCTCGCCCTACATCCCGCTGCTGTTCATGGGTGAGGAATACTACGAGACCGCGTCGTTCTTGTACTTCACGAGTCACTCCGACCCGGACCTGGTCGAGGCGGTGCGCGCCGGCCGGCAGGATGAGTTCTCGGCGTTTGAGTGGGGCGACGAGCCGCTCGACTCGCAGGACGAGGCGATGTTCCATCGGTCGAAGCTCGACCGCAGCCTTCGCGCCGACGGGCCGCACCAGGCATTGTTGGAGTTCTACACCGAGCTGATCGCGCTGCGAAAGAGCACGCCGGCGCTGTCGCTGCTTAGCAAGGAACACCTGGAGGTCGATGCTCTCGAAAGGGAGCGTATGTTGGTCCTGCGACGCTGGAACGGCGAGAGCGAGGCGGCGGCGCTGTTCAATTTCAGCGACACCGAGAGCTCGGCGAGCGTACGCCTGCCCGAAGGCCACTGGCGGAAGCGCATCGACTCGGCGGACGAGCGCTGGCAGGGGCCGGGCAGCGCGCTGCCGGACAACGTGGAGTCGGCCGGGGAGATCGAGGTGGTGCTGCGCCCGCTCTCAGTGGGAGTGTTCCTGAAAGAGCCGGCGTAGTGGAACGCTGCGTGTGCGTGCACGGGCACTTCTATCAGCCGCCGCGCGAGAACCCGTGGCTGGAAGCCGTGGAGCTGCAGGACTCGGCGTACCCGTACCACGACTGGAACCAGCGCATCGCGGCGGAGTGCTATGCGCCGAACGCGGCCGCGCGCGTGCTGGACGGAGACGGCCGCATTGTAAGGACTGTGAACAACGATGCTCGCAATGCTGTTCTTCCTCTCGGGCGCGGGACGCGTGGTCGCGACGCTGCTGCTCTGGCGGACGGTGCCGGAGGACCGCCCGGAGGAGCGCCTCCCGGAGGCGATCGGGCCGGACGCGGTCGAGCCGATGGCGGCGGGCTAGGCCGGCAGGAGTGACTGCAGGTCGACGCTTTCGTCGGCGAGCTGGGCGGCGTCCGGCGAGACGCCGGCGGCGAGCAAGGCGCGCGCGCGGCGGACGTCGCGGAAGCGGTTGAACGCGAGCACGGCGAGCAGCCGGCCGTCCTGGAGGTAGAAGATCGTGCCGTCGCGCGCGGCCGGGTCGCCGCGGACGGCGGTTGCGTCCCACGACGAGGCGTGGCCGGCGTACTGCATGTTGACGTCGTACTGGTCGGACCAGAACCAGGGGATGTCGGTGTAGGGCTCGTGGCGGCCGAGCATGTTCAGGGCGGCCGCGCGGCCCTGTCCCTGGGCGTTCTCCCAGTGCTCGACGCGGAAGCGCTCCTTCAGCACGGGGTGGTAGAAGTTCGCGACATCGCCCGCCGCGAAGACGTCCTCGACGTTCGTCCGGCAGTACTCGTCGACGACGATGCCGTTGTCGACTGCGATGCCGGCGCCCCCGGCGATCTCGACGTTCGGCTCGATGCCGACGCCGGCGACAACGAAGTCGCAGTCGATTGTGTCGCCCTTCGTCGTGACGACGCGCTCGGCGCGCGAGGCGCCCTCGATACGCTCGATGCCCTCGTCGAGGCGAAGGTCGACGCCGTGGTCGCGATGGAGCTGGGCGTAGATACGGCCGACATCGGCGCCGAGCGCTCGCTCGAGCGGGACCGAGGCGATCTCCAGCAGCGTGACGTGCAGGCCTTGCACGCGGGCGGAGGCCGCGACCTCTGCGCCGATGAACCCCGCGCCGATGACGACCGCGCGCCGGCCTTCCTTGAGCTCGGCGGAGATCGTCTCTGAGTCTGCGATCGTGCGGAGATAATAGACGCCCTGGAGGTCTGCGCCGGGGACGGTGAGCCTGCGCGGACGGCCTCCTGTGGCGATGAGCAGCTTGTCGTAGACGACGCTGTCGCCGTTCGCCAGCGCGACCGTTCGCCGGGCGATGTCGATGCGCGCCGCGCGGACGCCGAGGCGAAGGTCGACCTCGTTCTCGGCGGCGAAGTCCTGCTTGGCGAGGAAGACCTTCTCTCTTGGCAGCTGGCCGCGCAGGTACTCCTTGGAGAGCGGCGGGCGCTCGTATGGCGGGTCGGGCTCTTCGCCGATGAGGACGATTGCGCCCTCGAAGCCCTCCTTGCGGAGCGCCTGGGCGGCGCGCCCGCCGGCCATGTTCGCGCCGATGATGACGAAGGTCTGCTGATCGGCCATGGTGCTACCGCGTCACCTTAGCAGACCGGGGGACGCCGGATGTCGCGTCCCGCGGGTTGAAACCCGCGGCTTCACGCACGACGGTGTAGCTACAGTGTGTCTGAGCGCGACAGGTCAGAGCCGCCAAAACGTGAACCGGCCGCGCTAAGCGACTTCGGTCTCCTGGAGTCGGAGCGCCCACTGGCTGTAAAGCTTGGCGTACGCGCCGCCGAGCTCGACCAGGTCCTCGTGGGGGCCGTCCTCGACCACGCGGCCGCCGTCGACGACGAGGACGCGGTCGG
>JBBDNH010000041.1:0-7605 GCA_040877745.1 Dehalococcoidia bacterium | reverse complement strand
CTGCTCAGCGCGGCGATTGCGGCGCCGGCCGTCATCGTCGCGCTGAGCCTGCGCGAGCCCGACCTGCCGGAGGGCGAGGTGCGGCTCGCGTACGGCCACCTGTTGCGCGAGAGCGTGCGCACGGCGTTCGGCGCGCCGGCCGTGCGCACGATGCTGATCCTGTCGGCGCTGGTCACGGCGCTCACGATCGCGCCGCATATCTTCATGCAGCCATTCCTCGCCGGCCACGACGTCGAGGTCGCGCTGTTGGGCGTGATCCAGACGCCGGTGCGGCTGGCGTCGATGATCGGCGCGCTGTTCGCCTTCTGGCTGGTCTCGCGAGCGGGAACGCGCGGGGTGTTCATATCGGCGCCGCTGCTGATGGTCGCGACCTATCTCGCGCTGGGCTCGTTCGACAGCGTCTTCGTGTTCGCGGCGTTCCCGATCGCGAGCTTCGTGAACGCGGCGCTGCTGCCGCCGGCGGCCGACTACCTGAACCAGCGCATCCCCAGCAGCCAGCGCGCCACGATCTTGTCGCTGCGGATGATGATGGTGAGCCTTGCGGCGGCGGCGCTGGAACCGGCCCTGGGCGTCATCGCGGACGGAGCGTCGCTGCGGGCCGTGTTCTTCGTCACGGCAGGCGTGGTGGCTATCGCTCTGCCGCTGGCGCTCGGCCTGTGGCTGCGCGCGGACGCGCAGGAGCGGGAGGCGGCGGGAGCCTAGCCCACCACGCCGCGTTCGCGCAACGAGGCGATGGCCGTGGCATCGAAGCCGAGCGAGGCGAGGACGTCGTCCGTGTGCTGGCCGGGCGCGGGCGCAGGCGAGCGCACGGCGCCAGGCGTGCCGGAGAGCTTGGTGCCGATGCCGACCTGCTTCACGGTGCCGGCCTCCGGGTGCTCCACCTCGACGACCATGTTGCGGGCGACGTTGTGCGGGTCGCTCAGCGCCTCGTCGAGTGAATAGACGGGCGCGGCGCAGATGTCGGTCTGCTTGAGGACCTCGAACCACTCGTCGCGCGTCTTGGACTTGAACTGCTCTCGGAAGTGGGCAAATATCTCGTCGCGCTTCGCGCCGTCGTACTGGTGCGGGATGAAGTCCTCGCGGCCCATCACCTTGCAGAGATTGACCCAGAAGTGCGGCTCCAGGCTGCCGAGGCTGATCCAGCCGCCGTCCGAGCACTGGTAGACGTTGTAGTGCGGGACGGAGCCGTTGAGCACCGTCGCGCCCCGCTCCGGCGCGCGGCCGGTCGCGTAGTAGCCGCTCACCGAGCTCGCGAGCAGGTAGAGCACGCCGTCGGACATCGCGATATCGACGTACTGGCCTTCGCCGGTGCGGTCGCGCGCGTGGAGGGCGGCCAGAATGCCGTAGGCGGCGTGCAGGCCGCCGCCCGCGAAGTCGGCGATGATGTTCATCGGGATGGCCGGCGGCTGGTCGGGCCAGCCGATCATGCCGAGCGCGCCGCCGACCGAGATGTAGTTGATGTCGTGGCCGACGAGGCCCGCGTAGGGGCCGGTCTGGCCGTAGCCGGAGAGCGAGCAATAGACGATGCGCGGGTTCTTCTGCTTCAGCGTCTCGAAGTCGACGCCGAGCCGCTGCACGACGCCGGGCCGGAAGCCCTCGAGCACGACATCGGCCGACTCGGCCAGCTTGTAGAACACCGAGCGTGCCTCTTCGTCGCGCAGGTTGAGCACGATGCTGCGCTTGTTGCGGCCGAGCGCGTTGTACGCCTCCATCCCGCGTCCGATGCCGGCGCCCTGCCCTGCTTTGCTATCGGCCGGCGGCTCGATGAGCAGCACGTCGGCGCCGAGGTCGGCCAGCAGCATGCTGCAGAACGGGCCGGGCGCGAGGCGCGAGAGATCGAGTACACGAACGTCGTCGAGTGCCATCATGGCTTCAAGCTCCTCCTCCACACACAAGACGCGGCCCCGCTGTCGGGGCCACATTGTACTGCACTGCTGCGGAACGGCCGCCTAGTTGCGCTCGGTGCGCGTCCGGAACGCGCGGCGCTCCTCGTCCGACTTCGCCGAGAAGTAGTCGCGGTTGATCTCGATGAAGCTGCGCCACTTCTCCGGGACGTCGTCCTCGTGGAAGATCGCGTCCACCGGGCAGACGTAGACGCACGCCTCGCAGTCGATGCAGATGTCGGGGTCGATGTAGTACTGCTTATCGTCGTCGGTTGTGTGGATGCAATCGACCGGGCAGACATCGACGCATGTCCCGTCCTTGACGTCGATGCAGGGCTCGGTGATGACGTAGGTCATGCCGGTTCCTCCTCGATGCGCGACGACGAGAGCGAGAACGGCAGCCGAACGCCGATCTTCTCGACCTCCACGTCGCCGTGGACCTGGGCCTGGCAGGCGAGCCGCAGCGGGCCTGCCAGCACCGCTGGCCCGCGCTCCTCGGTGAGTACGCGCTCCTCGGAACGGCCGCGCGGCGAGAGATGCTCCATCCCGCTCACCACGATGCAAGCGCACGTCGTGCAACGACCTTCGCCGCCGCAGGTCGTCGGCCAGTAGTAGCCCTCGGCCTGGGCGGCAGACATGATGGTCGCTCCATCGCGCACCTCGACCTCGACGTTCAGCGGGCGGATGGTCAGCTTCGGCATCAGATACGAGCGAGCCCCGTCGAGGAGCCCGCGGCGCGAGCCACGCCGGGCCTCGCGGCGTTAGTTTAGCATACGTTCGGTTACCAAATACAAACGCGCAGGGTTGGCCACAACGCTAGGTTCGTTATAATGCAGCCGCTTTTGTCCCAGCCGAGAGGAGTTATGTTCGATGGCACGTCGTTCCGGAGCCGATGAAGGCTTCGTTCCAGCAGTCTCGTACTCTATCACCGTCCGCGCGCAGTACCAGAACAAGCCGGGGATGCTCGGCCTCATCGCCAGCGCGATCGGCGACTCCGGCGGCGACATCGGCGCCGTCGACCTCGTCCGCACGAACCCGACGACGATCGTGCGCGATATCACCGTCGGCGCGCGCGACAGCGATCACGGCCGCTGCATCGTCGACGAGATGAAGAAGCTGAAGGGGGTCACGATCCGGAGCCTGTCCGACCCGACGTTCCTCCTCCACGCGGGCGGCAAGATCGAAATCCGCAATAAGGTTGCGGTCGCTAGCCGCGCCGACCTCTCGCGCGTCTACACGCCTGGCGTCGCGCGGGTGTGCATGGCGATCCACGACAAGCCGGACTCCGCGTGGTCGCTCACGATCAAGAAGAACACCGTCGCCGTCGTCACCGACGGCACGGCTGTGCTCGGCCTCGGCGACATCGGCCCGCTCGCGGCGCTCCCCGTGATGGAGGGCAAGGCGATGCTCTTCAAGGAGTTCGGCGGCGTAGATGCGTGGCCGATCTGCCTGGACACGAAGGATACCGATGAGATCGTCAACACGGTGAAGTACATTGCCCCCGCATTCGGGGGCATCAATTTGGAAGACATCTCCGCGCCGCGCTGCTTCGAGGTCGAGGCGCGGCTGAAAAAGGAGCTCGATATCCCGGTCTTCCACGACGACCAGCACGGCACCGCCGTCGTCGTCCTCGCCGCGCTGCTCAACGCCGTCAAGATCGTCAAGAAGGACACGGCCGACCTGAAGGTCGTGATCTGCGGCATCGGCGCGGCGGGCGTCGCGTGCGCCAAGATCTTCATGTCGGTGGGCGTCACGAACATCATCGGCTGCGACAGCACGGGGGTGATCTACAAGGGCCGCAAGCAAGGCATGAACCCCATGAAGGAGTGGTTCGCCAAGAACACCAACCAGGGGAAGTGCAAGGGCTCGCTGAGCGACGCGATGGACGGCGCCGACCTCTTTCTCGGCGTCTCCGGCCCCAACGTGCTGTCGGTCGACGACGTGAAGAAGATGGGCAAGAACCCGATCGTCTTCGCGCTCGCCAACCCGGACCCGGAGATCAAGCCGGAGGACGCGTTCGCGCACGTGCGTGTGATGGCGACCGGCCGCTCCGACTACGCGAACCAGATCAATAACGTCCTCTGCTTCCCGGGCCTCTTCCGCGGCGTCCTGGACGCGCGCGCCTGGGACATCAACGAGGAGATGAAGGTGGCCGCAGCGCACGCGATCGCGGACTCGGTCGGCAAGAGCGAGCTGACTGAGGAGTACATCATTCCGTCGGTGTTCAACCGCAACGTGTTCCAACGCGTCGCAAAAGCGACTGCGGAGGCCGCCTACAAGTCCGGCGCGGCGGAACGCCACCGCAAGGTCCACCCCGTCTACATCTAGCCCGGACATCGATGCCACCGTCACCCGCGACGAAGCTGCGCCGCGAGATCAACGCGACGCGACAGCTGCTGGGCCATGCCGCCATCCCGTTCGTTGGACAGCTGAGCGGCCATCTGGAGTGGCGCGGCAAGGCCTAGGCGCGCCGGTCTACGGCGCGATGCCGAGGCGCTGCAGGATCTGGGGGAACTCCTCGACGCTCGCGACCGGGTAGACGTCCGGGTAGTCTTTCGCGAGCACCCACGTCGCGTGGAGCGGCTCGAAGAACGCATCCTCGTTCGGCGCGTCCACGATGATCGTCATACTCCGCCGCGTGAGCGAGAAGTACATGCCGATCGGCTTCAGCGCCTGCCACTTGCCGATCAGCTCCTCGATCAATTGTGGTTGCTCCTCTACGTCGATGCCGGTCTCGGGGTCGATCTCGACCTGGATGATGTACTTCACGGCGCGGCTCCTCTCTCGATAGTACGTTCTCACATTCGAGGCGCATTCTACTGAGAGCGCTCGCCGGGGGCAATCCGCGCCATCTTGCCGCCTTCCAGTCCCTACGGTACAATCCGGAACAATCTCCGCCCCGGCACGGCGGCGAATGTACACCAAACCAAACCCACCCAAGGAGCCAGCGGCGTATGAAGGCATACCAGACCGATCGCATCCGCAACGTCGTGGTGCTGGGACATGGTGGCACCGGCAAGACGTCCTTCTCAGAGGCCGCCCTCTATGCCACTGGAGCGATCTCGCGTCTCGGAAGCGTCGACGACGGCAACACGACGTCGGATTACGACCCGGACGAGGTGAAGCGCCAGATCAGCATCAGCCTGTCCGTGCTCCCCTGCGAGTGGAACGACACCAAGGTGAACCTGATCGACACGCCCGGCTACGCCGACTTCCAGGGTGAGGTCAAGGAGGGCGTCCGCGCCGCCGACGCCGCGCTCCTGCTCGTCGACGCGGTCTCCGGCGTGGAGGTCGGCACCGATCTCGCCTGGGGCTACGCGGACGAGGCGTCGCTGCCGCGATTCGCGCTGGTCAACCGCATCGACCGCGAGAACGCCGATTTCGCGTCGGCCGTGAGCCAGCTTCAGGAGCGCTTCGGCAAGAACTGCGTACCGCTGCAGGCGCCGATCGGCGCGCAGGACGCCTTCCAGGGCGTCGTGGACCTGCTGGAGATGAAGGCGTTCCTCGGCGAGAAGGCCGAGGCGGGCGAGATCCCGGAGTCGCTCGGCGCGGAGGTGTCGTCGTATCGCGAGCAGCTCATCGAGGCCGTCGCGGAGACCGACGACTCGCTGCTCAACAAGTACCTGGAGGGCGAGGAGCTGAGCGCCGGCGAGCTGCGCGGCGCGCTGCGCAAGGCCGTCTGCTCCGGCAACGTCGTGCCCATCCTCGTCTGCTCAGCGACGAAGAACATCGCCGTGCCGCGCGTCCTTGATGCGCTCGTCCACTTCGGCCCATCGGCCGCGGACCGCGGCGAAACCGTCGCAAAGGACGAGAGCGGCGGGGACGTGCCGCTCACGGCCGACCCTACCGGGCCGCTGGCCGTGCTGGCCTTCAAGACCAGCGCCGACCCGTACGTCGGGAAGCTGACGTACCTGCGCGTGATCTCGGGCACGCTGAACGCGGACTCCCACGTCTGGAACGCGAACAAGAAGTCGGACGAGCGCGTGGCACAGCTCTTCGTCCTGGTGGGCAAGAACCAGGAGGGGACGAGCGCGATCCCGGCCGGCGACATCGGCGCCGTCGCGAAGCTGGGAGAGACGGCCACGAGCGACACGCTCTGCGCGCGCGAGAAGCCGCTGCTGCTGGAGCCGATCAACTTCCCGACGCCCTCCTACAGCCTGGCCGTCTACCCGAAGACCAAGGTTGACCTCGACAAGCTCGGCCCGTCGCTGGCGCGAACGTCCGAGGAGGACCCAACCCTGCGCGTGCACCGCGAGATCGACACGCACGAGACGATCATCTCCGGTCTGGGCGAGTCGCACATCGAGGTGGCGACCGAGCGCATGCACCGCAAGTTCGGCGTGGAGGTCGACCTCGAGACGCCGAAGGTGCCCTACAAGGAAACGATCACGGCGACGAGCAAGGCTGACTACACGCACAAGAAGCAGACCGGCGGCCACGGCCAGTTCGCGCGCGTGGCGATCGAGGTCGAGCCGCGACAGCGCGGCGCCGGCTTCGAGTTCGCCAGCAAGATCTCCGGAGGCTCGGTACCCAAGCAGTACATTCCCGCAGTCGAGAAGGGCGTCCAGGAAGCGATGCAGGAGGGCGTACTCGGCCACTTTCCCATCGTCGACCTGAAGGTGAACCTCTACGACGGCAAGGAGCACCCCGTCGACTCTTCGGAGATGGCGTTCAAGCTCGCCGCGCAGCAGGCGCTCAAGCAGAGCGTCTCTGCGGCGCACCCGGTGCTGCTGGAGCCGATCATGAGCCTGCGCATCACGGCGCCCGAGGGGAACACCGGCGACGTGCTGAGCGACCTGAACGGCAAACGCGGCAAGGTGCTGGGCATGACCCCCCAGGGCAGCCTCACAATCATCGAGGCGCAGGCGCCGCTCGCGGAGGTGCAGCGCTACGCCACGGATCTGCGCTCGATGACGCAGGGCCGCGCCTTCTACACGATGGAGCTGAGCCACTACGAGGAGGTGCCGGCGCACGTCGCGCAGAAGGTCGTCGAGAGCGCCGGCACGGAGAAGGAGCCCGCGTAGGGCCGAGTACGGCAGACGCATAACGGGGGCCGCGCTTGCGCGACCCCCGTTGTTGTTAGCCTCGGCTGCAGGCGCTTCGGGCGCTAAGCGCCTTCGTCGTCGTCCTCGTCGACCTCTGCGCCCTCTTCGCGATACGTCCCGGAAGCGTCCCAAAGCGTTTCGTACTTCTCGCCGGTGATCGCGCGTCGCAACTCGGCGCGCTCCATCTGGCGCAGCTCGTCCAAGCACGCCTCGCACTCGCGGACGACCTCCGGGCTGCCGACCTCGATATAGCGGCGGACGATGTGGTCCCAGACATCGAGCGACACGAGGCTGGCGACGTACTTGGGCCAGGGGACGATGTTGATGCTCTCGGGCTTGGGCAGCCGGGGGCGCATGCGCACCAGCTCCCGGAAGCGCTCTTCCGGCGACGATGCCATCGGGACGACCTTGATCATCGGGCCGTCGACGGCCGTGGTGCGGGTGTCCATGAGCAGGGTCTTACGCAGGAGGGGGAAGTAGAGCGCGATGATCTCGCCGGTGTCGATTGCGCGGTGGACTTCGCCAACATCGATGCGGAAGTCAGAGTCCATGGCAAGCCTCCCCAGAACAGCGCGCGCTCGTCTCCTATCAACGTAACACGCGACGCCGTCCGACAGAAAGGGCCGGCCGGCCTGAGATGGGCATAGGGGCGGCTCGCGAGCCCCCAACACGGCCCC
>JBBDNH010000040.1:0-7605 GCA_040877745.1 Dehalococcoidia bacterium | reverse complement strand
ACGCCGGGGCCGCGGCGCTGGCCGCAGCCCTGCTTTACGGCCGGCGAAAAGGGTACGGCAGCGAGCCCATGGAGCCGAGCAACATCACGTACATTGTGCTGGGCACGGCCATCCTGTGGTTCGGCTGGTTCGGCTTCAACGCGGGCAGCGCGGGCGCGGCAAGCGGCCAGGCCGCCAACGCGTTTGTGGTGACGAACACCGCCGCCGCTGCGGCCGCGTTCACGTGGATGATGCTGAGCTGGTTCTTCGCCAAGAAGCCCAGCGTGATCGGAGCGGCCGCAGGCGCGGTCGCCGGCCTGGTCGCCATCACGCCCGCCTCCGGGTTCGTGCAGCCGATGGAGGCGATCGCCATCGGCGTGGGCGCAGGGCTCTTCTGCTACATCGCTGTGCAGCTCCGGACGCGCACCAAGCTGGACGACTCCCTGGACGTCGTCGCTGTCCACGGCATCGGCGGGACGTGGGGAGCGCTCGCCACCGGCCTCTTTGCCTTCGCTGCTGTGAGCGGCATCGAGGGGCTGAACGGATTGAGCCACGGCAACGGAGGCCAGCTGCTGGACCAGCTCGCCGCCATCGGCGCGGTCTGGGGCTATTCCTTCGTCGTCACGGCCATCATCCTCAAGGTGCTGGACCTGACCATGGGCTTGCGCGTCGAGGAGGATGAGGAGGTCATGGGCCTGGACGTCTCGCAGCACGGCGAACGGGCGTATGTGATCGAGGAGACGGGCGCGCTGCCTTCGATGCAGTCCGCCATCCCGCAGGAGCTCCAACGCGCACCCGCAAGCCAGACCAAGCCATCGACGGCACCCGCGCCTTCGGGCGGCGGGTCCTAAGGGGAGGAGAGTATGAAGAAGATCGAAGCGATCATCAGGCCCGAGAAGCTGGATCAGGTAAAGAGCGCGCTGGAGGGAGGAGGCTTCCTCGGCCTGAACATCGTCCACGTCACCGGACGCGGCGCGCAGAAGGGGATCGTCCACGGCGGCCGGGGAGGCGAGACGTACACCGTCGACATGCTTCCGAAGCTGAAGATCGAGGTCGTGGTGAAGGACGCGGAGGCGGAGAAGGTGGTCGAGATCATCATGACCAGCGCCAGGACAGGGAACATCGGCGACGGCAAGATCTTTATCATTCCGGTGGACGACGCCGTTCGCGTGCGCACTGGTGAGCGTGGAGAGGCCGTGGTATAGAGAGCAATGACCACGACGAAGTGTGAGGAGGACGGTACGTGACACCGGAGGAAATCGGTACATTCATCAAGGACAACAACATCCAGATCGTTGATCTCAAGTTCAACGACCTGCCCGGCCTTTGGCAGCACTTTTCCATGCCAATCGGCGAGCTGGACGACATCTGGGAAGAGGGCGTCGGTTTCGACGGATCGAGCATTCGCGGGTTCCAGAAGATCCAGGAAAGCGACATGATCCTGATCCCAGATCCGGATTCGGCGCGGCTCGACCCGATGCTCCAGGTACCGACGCTCAGCGTGACCTGCGACATCTACGACCCGCTCTCCCGCCTGCCGTACACGCGCGACCCGCGCTACGTCGCGAAGAAGGCCGCGGAGTATCTCAAGTCGACGGGCATCGCGGACACGAGCTACTGGGGGCCTGAGCCGGAGTTCTTCGTGTTCGACGACGTGCGCTTCGACCAGACCGAAAACTCGGGCTACTACTACGTCGACTCAATCGAGGGCGAGTGGAACAGCGGCCGGGAGGAGAACCCCAATCTGGGATACAAGCCTCGCTTCAAGGAAGGCTACTTCCCGGTGCCTCCTCACGACTCGCTGCAGGACATTCGCACGGAGATGGTCCTCACCATGGCCAAGGTGGGCATCCCGGTCGAGGTGCACCACCATGAGGTGGCCACGGCCGGCCAGTGCGAGATCGACATGAAGTTCGATGAGCTGGTAGCCATGGCCGACAAGCTGCTGTGGTTTCGCTACATCGTCAAGAACGTCGCCCACCAGCACAACAAGGTGGCGACATTCATGCCGAAGCCGCTCTTCGGAGACAACGGCTCGGGTATGCACACGCACCAGAGTCTTTGGAAGAACGGCGAGGCCCTCTTCTTCGACAAGGACGGGTATGCGCTGACCAGCGAGATGGCGCGCTACTACGCCGGCGGGTTGCTCAAGCACGGCCGTTCGCTGATGGCGATCTGCGCCCCGACGACGAACTCCTACAAGCGGCTAGTGCCGGGTTACGAGGCGCCCGTGAACCTGGTCTACTCGGCGCGCAACCGGAGCGCCG
Source organism: Dehalococcoidia bacterium (assembly GCA_040877745.1). Classification (GTDB taxonomy): domain Bacteria; phylum Chloroflexota; class Dehalococcoidia; order DSTF01; family RBG-16-68-14; genus JBBDNH01. The sequence goes on along the minus strand of JBBDNH010000040.1, from coordinate 5,359 downwards.
CCGTGCGCATCCCGGTCTACACGGACAGCCCCAGGAGCAAGCGGCTGGAGTTCCGCCCGCCGGACAACTCCTGCAACCCGTATCTTGCGTTCGCGGCGATGCTGATGGCCGGCCTGGACGGCATCCAGAACAAGATCGACCCCGGCGAGCCGCTGGACAAGAACACGTACGAGCTCTCGCCGGAGGAAGAGGCCAAGCTCCAGACCGTGCCCGGCTCGCTCGAAGATGCGCTCGACGCTCTGGAGGCGGACCACGAGTACCTGCTCAAGGGCGACGTGTTCACGCAGGACGTGCTGGACGTCTGGATCGAGTTCAAGCGCGAGCAGATCGACGCGATCCGGCTGCGCCCGCACCCGTACGAGTTCTACCTCTACTTCGACGTGTAGGGAGGCGAACGGCGTAAGACAGCCTGCGGGGCCGCTTCGTGCGGCCCCGCGGCATCTCACGCGTAACGGGTTGTTAACAGGCACGAAGCGCTCGCGTAACAATCGGTTTGTATCCTGGACGTGAGCGAACCATACCTATATCGGGAAGGAGACTCCGATGGATGACCAACGCGTATTCGTGGTGCAGACCTGCCGGGACCAGGACATCAAGTTCATCCGGCTCTGGTTCACGGACATCCTCGGCGCGCTCAAGAGCTTCGCCATCACCGTCGAGGAGCTGGAACAGGCCCTCGAGGAGGGCATGGGCTTCGATGGCTCATCGATCGAAGGCTTCGCCCGGATCGATGAGTCGGACATGGTCGCGCTGCCTGACCCGAGCACGTTCCAGCCGCTCCCCTGGCGTCCGCGCGAGCGCGGCGTGGCGCGCATGTTCTGCGATATCCTCCACCCCGACGGCTCGCCGTTCGAGGGCGACCCGCGCTTCGTGCTGAAGCGCAACCTGCAGCGCGCCACCGACCTCGGTTTCACGTTCTACGTCGGACCTGAGCTGGAGTTCTTCTATTTTCAGAACTCGGAGACCACCGATGTCCTCGACCGTGGCGGCTACTTCGACCTAACGCCGCTGGACGCCGCGAGTGACCTGCGTCGGCAGACTGTGCTGACCCTGGAGGAGATGGGCATCGGCGTCGAGTACAGCCACCACGAAGTGGCCCCCAGCCAGCACGAGATTGACCTGCGCTACACGGACGCTCTTACGATGGCCGACAACGCCATGACGTACCGCCTGGTAGTCAAGGAGGTCGCCATGGCGAACGGCGTTTACGCGACCTTCATGCCTAAGCCCATCGCCAGCGCGAACGGCTCCGGTATGCACACGCACCAGTCACTTTTCAGGGAAGACCGGAACGCGTTCTTCGATCCGAGCGACCCGTACCACCTCTCGCCTCTCGCCAAGGCCTACATCGCGGGGCTGATGCGACACGCGCCGGAGTTCACGCTGATCACGAACCAGTGGGTGAACTCCTACAAGCGGCTGGTGCCGGGCTACGAGGCGCCTGTGTACATCACGTGGGCGCGCCGCAACCGTTCCGACCTGATCCGCGTGCCGGAGTACAAGCCCGGCAAGGAGGTTGCGACGCGCATCGAGTACCGCGCGCCCGATGGGGCCTGCAACCCCTACCTTGCGTTCTCGGTGATGCTCGCGGCGGGCCTCGCCGGCATCGAGCACGAGTACCCGCTCGCGGAGCCGACGGAGGAGAATGTGTTCGAGATGTCGGAGGAGGAGCGCAAGCGGCGAAACATCGAGCTGCTGCCGGGCACACTCGACGAGGCGATCCGCGCGACCGAGGGCAGCGAGCTGATCCGCGAGTGCCTGGGCGATCACGTGTTCGATAGCCTGATCACGAACAAGAAGATCGAATGGGGCGAGTATCGCTCCTTCGTCACCGACTTCGAGCGGCAGCGATACCTCGCTGTGCTCTAGGCGGTCATTCGACAGAGCAGGCGCCTGTCATGCACACTAAGCAACCAACCGCCTCCCCGCTGGTTCTGGAGGTGAACCTTGCTGAGTATGCTGATTCGCCTGTCCGTGTTCGCCTACGACCGCGGATCTACGACTGGTCCGCACCCGTGGAACATGACTGCGCCAGATGGTGTGATGACCCTCCAGGACGACATCCTCGGCTCCATCCTACAGTTTCAGCACAATTGCGGGTGATCGCACCTCCAAGAATGGCTACCCGAAGGGACGGCCGATGGCCGTCCCTTCGTATTACACTTCGGCGATAGGTACACTGCTGTCGCCCTTCGATGCTTGACCAAGCCATCGCGCTGTTCCAGCGAAACCGGCTCGGCTTCGCGGTTGGCGGCGTCGGCTCAGCGCTGATCGCGATCATCGTCGTCGTTGTCCTCGTCGTCAGCGGTGGAAACGGCGGCGACGCAGGGAGCGTCGCGGGCATAGAGACGCCTTCACCTGTTGCGACCTCGCTTGGGTCGACGACGCCCGGCACGACGGGCACACCGCAGGCCACGCCGACGCCAACACCGACCGATGAGCCAGGCGGCGAGCCGGCCCCCGCATCGGCGCAACCGCCGGCCAACGGTGCGCAGCCCACCCAGCCTCCGGCCCCAACGCAGCGGCCGGCGCCTACCCGCACGCCGAGGCCGCGGCCGACGAACACGCCGGAGGACCTGAGCATTCGCATCGTCTCGCCTGCCGGGGCAGCGACGGTCTCATCGACGTTCACGGTGCGCATCGCGGTGACGGGCATCGAGCTGAACCTCGGCCCGGGCGGCCAGCTCATTCCCGGCGCCGGCCACTGGCATCTGGCCGTCGATACCGCGCCGCCGCTGCCGGACGCTCACGATACGGCCACGGCCCAGGTTGGGCCGCTCCAGCCCGGGTCGCACACGATCACGGTGCTGCTGAACCTGAACGACGCCGACCTCACGGTCGTCGCCATCGACCAAGTCGAAGTAGCGGTCGGGCCTTAGCTACTCGGCGGCCAGCCAGTCGAGCTGGCCGTGGAAGGTCCCTTCGCCCAGCAAGCGCTCCGAGCCATCGACCGGGTCGATGACGTAGAGGCCAGTCCCGCCCAACACGAAGATCTGCGTGCCGTCAGCGGACCAGGCGATGCTCGGCAGGTCGATCTGCAGCTCCACCAGCCTTCGCAGGCCGCTGCCATCCGCTCCGACCACCCAGATGTCCTCAGGCAGGCCGTTGTACGCGGTGGCTCCCGACCGAACGGCTTCCCGGCTCACGAGCTCCGTCCCGGCCTCCGCGCGGACGAACTGCTCCAGGGGGGGCGCGGCGCCGAACGCGATGGTCGCGCCGTCGGGCGAAAATCGCGGCGAGTTGAACGTCCCGAGGCCGTCGTTCGGGCCGGCCAGTAGCTGCTCGCCGCTGCCGTCGAGGTTCGCGATCCAGAGCGACTGCAGGAAGTTCTCATCCTGGCGCACGTAGACGATGCGCTGGCCATCTGGAGAGACGGCCGGCCGGAACGCGTCCTGCTGCACCACCGTCCGCTCGCCGGTCGAGATGTCGAGCAACTCAAGCTCCGAAGTGATGCGATTGTTCTCGAGCCGCTGCACGTTGATCAACAGCCGCTCGCCGTCCGGCAGCCATGTCGGAGCGCGCAGCTGGTCGTTCGACCGCTCATGCTCCAGCAGCAGGCGAGCGTCCGTGCCGTCGCTGTTCGCCAGGTAGAGGTCCATGCCCAGCTCGATCTCCCCTCCCGGCACGACGATGGGGACAAGTTGCCGGACGTAAGCGAGCTTCGATCCGTCGGGTGAGATCGAAGGTTCGATGAGCAGTGCGCCCGAGGGCGTGGCGACGAGCACGCTCTCGTTGCCGTCCGACAGGTCACGCTCGACCAGGCCGTCGGCGCGTACCAGGACGAGCCGCCCGGACAGCGACTGTCCGCCGCTATCACCACAGGCTGCGAGCGAAAGCGTGGATAGGGCGAGCAACAAGGCGATCCGCACGACCGGCGTCAAGGTCGCGCGAAGTTGCGATCGACCTGGCACAGCATCTCATGGTACGCATCGACCCGGCCAGCGACAAGCAGACCGCCATGCTATGATCGGCCCGATGTCCCGCGTCACGCCGCACTCCCAACGATCATGGTAAGCGCCATGCGTGGCCCTGGCCTTGCGATCGTGGTGCTCACGCTCATGTTGCTTCAGCCCGCGAGCCCGACCGGCGCGAACTTCCACATCTCCTACACCTCCGAGATCATGTCCGGCTTCGCAGGCGACCCCGATGTTCAGTACCTCGAGGTGCGCATGGAGTTCCCCGGCCAACACCTGGTGAACGACACCCGGATCTCGGCGTGGAACGCCGACGGCAGCGAGTTCGAGGTGCTCCTGCTGCTCGACCGCGACCTGCCGAACGACGGCGTGACGGTCTACTGGATCGCGGCGACGCAAGCATTCGCCGATCTCACGGGCATGACACCGGACTTCACGCTGCCAGCGGGCATCCACGCACCCAGCGGCATGGTCTGCTGGGGCGCGCCGGACTTCGCGCCGCCGTCCGACGAATGGGACCCGCGGTTCCCCTTCCTGTACACGGACTGCGTGGCGTACGGAGGCTATTCGGGGGGGAACTCGTTCCACGTCCCGCCCAGCGAGCTACCTCCGGGAGACGGTGTGAAGAGCCTGGAACGCATCCTTCCTGCTGCGCAAACCGCCGGAAGGGGCCAGGCTGCGCACCTGAGCGCGCCGCCCGACGCCGAGGCGTTCGCGCTGCGCTGTCCGTCGCCAGAGAACAACGCCGGCGAGGTGGTCCTCATGGGCGATGACGGCGACGGCGACGGCCTGCCGGACTGCCACGAAGGCGAGCAGGGCACGAACCCGGCGCTGTCCGACACGGACGGCGACGGCTTCTCGGACGGCGAGGAGTTCTTCGCCGGCTCCGACCCGAACGATCCCGCCAGCACGCCCGATCCCACGCCGACGCCTATCGCCGGCCTTCAGGGCGACGCGGACGGTAACGGCGGCGTCAGCTCGCTGGATGCGCTGTTCGTGCTCCAGCACGTCGCCGGCCTCTTCCCTGAGCTGCCGTGCCCTCTCTGCGCGGACGTAACGGGCGAGGGCAAGGTCAACGCCATCGATGCGTCGGTCATCTTGCAGTTCGTGGCAGGCCTGCTGTCTGAGCTCTGACTCCGTTTGACAGCTCTAGCCAAGATTCGCCAGAATGAGCTACGTCTCTCCTGGAGGTGCTGGTGATGCGGGTCGTTCTCGCTCTATCCATTCTCTCAGTCGCTGCGGCCCTGGCCTGGGCGACGCCGGCGGCCGCGGCGACGCCGACGCCTGACATCATGATCGACGCCGGCGATTTCTGGTTCTGCGATTCGTCGTTCGATGCTGGCGTCTGCGAGACCCAGGTCGACCTCGGTACAACCGTTGAGTGGGTCATTGTCGCCGGCATTCACACGGTCACCGACTGTGGAGGGGACTGTGATAATCCAACC
>JBBDNH010000039.1:0-7606 GCA_040877745.1 Dehalococcoidia bacterium | reverse complement strand
GCGGTCGACGGACATGCCCATGTCCGGCCGGCTGCCGTCGTTCAGGCGACCCTCGGCGGGCGCCTCGCCGCGGTACTTGCCCGTGAGCCAGCCGCCCGCGAGGGGGCTCCATGTGATGATCCCGACGCCCTTCGCGCGGCAGAGCGGCAGCACCTCGGCGTCGAGGCCGCGCTCGACCAAGTTGTAGAGCGGCTGCAGGCACTCGTAGCGCGCCAGGCTGTGCGTGTCGGAGGTCCAGAGCGCCTCGCTGAGCCGCCACGCGGTGTGGTTCGACGCGCCGATGTAGCGCACCTTGCCCTGGCGAACGAGCTGGTCGAGCGCGGAGAGCGTCTCCTCCAGCGGCGTGCCGTAGTCGTCCGCATGCACCTGGTACAGATCGATGTAGTCGGTGCCGAGGCGGCGCAGCGACGCCTCGCAGGCCTGGACGATGTGCTTGCGCGAGAGGCCCATGTCGTTGGGGCCGGCGCCGGTGGCGTTGAACACCTTGGTCGCGATGACGAGGTCGTCACGCTTTGCTTTGATCAGCCGGCCCAGGATCTGCTCGCTCTGGCCGCCGGTGTAGACGTCGGCGCTGTCGAAGAAATTGACGCCCGCTTCCAGACAGCGGTCGAAGATGCGCTGGGCCTCCGCTTCGTCCGTGACGCCGCCGAAGGTCATGGTGCCCATGCAGATTTCGGATACTTGCAGCCCGGTGCGACCGAGTCGCCGATAGTTCATCGTTGCCTCCTCGTCGAGTGATCGTGGGCGAGTTGAGCCCGCCTCCAGGCGTCTATCGTAACACGTTGCTCAGAGTAGCCCGGGGCTTGCCACCTCCTCGAGCACGCCGGCCGGCCTAGAGGAGCGTTGGATTGGCCACCGCTTCGAGCACGCCGGCGTCGTCGTTCTTCACGGAGTTCGCGCGAGGAGAGACGCGCGTGGCGATCAGCGCGTCCTCCGGCGCGGGCACGAGCAGGTCGAGGGCGTCCTCCGGCCTAGCGCCGGGCAGCATCCACACGTCGGCCGCCTCGTCGCTCAGGATCACGGGCATGCGGTCGTGGATCGGCTCGACGGTCGCGTTTGCGTCGGTTGTCACGATGGTGAACGAGCGGAGCCAGTCGTCCGCGCCCTGCTGCCAGTACTCGTAGAGTCCGGCGAACAGGATCAGGCCGCGGTCCGGGCGGTGGAACCAGACGGGCTGGCGCGCGTTCTTCGGGCCGACCCATTCGAAGAAGCCGTCCGCCGGCACCACGCAGCGCCGTTTTGCGAACGCCTCCTTGAACGCCGAGCGCGTCGTGAGCGTCTCCGCGCGGGCGTTAATCTGCGCGGCGGCGCGCCTGGCGTCCTTCGCCCAGGAGTTGACCAGACCCCACTTGGCCGGCAACAGCTCGCGGTCCTCGTACTTCGTGCGGACGATCCAGTGGTCGTCCGTGGGGGCGATGTTGTAGCGCGGCCGGTAGGCGGGCAGCGACTCGATGGGCACGCCGAGCTCGGCAGCGAGCTCGGCAGCCTCCTGGCGCGTGAGCGTGAAGCGGCCGCACATACGCAGATTGTAGCGAGACGCTAGGAGCGGTGGCGGCGTAGGGGAACCTGCTACCACAATGCGAGCCATCCCTAGTTCTGCGCGCTGCGCCGGTACGGGTAGGTTGTAGCCAGGGGTCGCTTGTTCGATGGACGGCATTCTACCGTCGCTGCTGGGCTTTGCGCTGCTCATGACAGTCTCTCTGACCGTGGGCTCCAGCGGGTTGCGGACGTATCAGTCCCTGGGCCAATCCTGGCAGGACGCCGAGGAGCTGAGCGAGCAGCGCATCAACAGCGACATCAGCATCGCGTCGATCAACCCGAACGGTTTCGACGTCAGCGTGACGCTGCTGAATGAAGGCAAGACGCCGATCGTCGACTACTCGGCCATGGACGTGGTCGTGCAGTACTCCACGGGCAGCGAGACGGTCATCGACTGGGTGAGCCACGCCGCGCCGCTCCAGCCGAACAGCTGGACAGTCGGCGCGCTCCTGAACGATGCATTCGAGCCGCGTGTCCTCAACTCGGGCGAGAGCGCCCTCCTGCAGGTGTGCCTGGACCCGGCGCCGGCGGCTGGGTCGATCAACTGGCTGCAAATTACCACCGGCCTCGGCATCTCCGCGGCGGACTCGTTCATGGGCGTCTCGCAGATCGGCGGATGCTCGGCCTGCACGGCCGGTGATACGGGGCTGCGTGACGCCGGCGCGGAGGCCGCGACGACCGGCGGCACCGGCGACGGCTTCGAGCAGACCCCGACCGGCGCGTTCGCCAACGGCGGCTCCTTTGCGTCGAACCAGGACGGCCCCGGCGACCGGCATCTCTACTACGACTATGGCATCGCGGTCTCGTCGCTGTGCGACATCGTGGGAATCGAAGTCCGGCTCGACTGGTGGGTCGGTCTCCCGTTGGACACGAACAGCGCCTCGGTGGAGCTGTCGTGGGATGGCGGCGCGACGTGGACCGCGGCCAAGACGGACACCCAGACGAGCACGTCGGAGCAGACGGCCGTGCTGGGCAGCCCATCGGACGACTGGGGCCGCACGTGGAGCCCGCTCGATCTCGTCGACGACGAGTTCCGCGTCCGGATCACGACGGACTGCTCGGGCCTCTCGTGCGCGCTGCAGGACTTCTTCCTGGACTGGCTGTCGGTGCGCGTCTACTACGCTCCCGCCTAGGACTGCAGTGCTGGCGAAACAAAGGATGCGCGGAGGATCAACCGCTTGACAGATTATCCGAGTGCTCTATACTAGACAGCGACTGGTGGCACGGCTCATTGCCGGTGTTGACCCTGCCCAACTCCTATGGTGCTGCCTAACCAGGCGAGGCTTCTGCCTCGGAGGGGGGTGTGGCAGTGCTCACAGCGCTGCTGCTTGGTGGTCGCGTCGCCAGAGCCGTTGGTGCAGCGGCCCTGTTCCTCGGACTTGCGCTCCTCGCCTTGGGGCGGACTCCGGCTGTCCAGTCGACGCCTCCGCCGTTCATGTACCTCGATCCGAGCGAAGCGAAGCTAAGTGGTACTGCGGCCGCCCCCGGCGCCGAGTTCCACGTGGATGTGCTCGTCGAGGGAGTGTCGGACCTCGGCGCGTTCGAGTTCGACCTCAACTTCGACCGCGACTTCTTCAAGCTCGGCGCCGTTGAGATAGGCCCGTTCCTGGGAAGCACCAATCGCGGCGTCATCTGTCAGAAGGTGACGAGTATCGAAGGGCTGGTGAGCGTAGGCTGCAACACCGAGGGCGCGGCGCCGCCCGGCCCGAACGGGTCCGGCGTGATCGCGTCGATCGACCTCATCGTGCAACGGCGCGCCGCTGGCGAGACCCTGCTCGTGCTCGCCTCCTGTGACGGTTCCGACATCCTGGGCAAGGAGATCGCCGTCAAGTCCTGCAAGCGCGCGAAGATCGAGGTGAATCCGCCGACGCCGACCCCGACGTCCACGCCGCCGACGAAGCCGCGCATGCAGAAGGTCCCTGCCCTCCAGAACGTGTTCCTCACGCGCCAGGGCGACAAGATCCCGCCCACCGTGTGTATCCAGGGCGCGGATATCGCGAACGTCGAGGAGCGCCTGAGCATGCCGATCCCAAACGTTGCGGACCCCAAGGACCCGACGTCCCCCCAACAGCTCGGCGCGTTCGAGTTCGAGGTGCGCTACGACGAGACCAAGGCCTGCGTGGAGATCGTCCCCGGCCAGGCCGCGGTGGGCATGACCTGCATCATCGAGGACAGCAGGACTAAGCCCACGCTGGAGGGCGTGGCGCGCATCGGCTGCGTAACGCCGAAGAAGCTGAATCCTCCGGACACGACGACCGAAGCCGGACGCCATCTAGCCGATATCCTCGTCCGGCCGCAGCCCGATGTCTATTCCAAGATGAGGCCGACGCAGGACAACGGTGTCGTCGTCCAGCTCAATAACGTAGGGTGCTCGCTGGCTGACCTGCAGGGCCATGCCATCGGCGTGGGCGGCTGCGACGACGCCGACGTCACCTTCCGCTATCTGGAAGGTGACGTGTCACCAGACTGCCTGGTCGACGCGCAAGACGCGCAGGCCATTGCATTCCGGTGGGGCCTGCACAAGGGCAGTAACGCCTATAGCGAGTTCATGAACCTCGAGCCGTCCGGCACCCAGGCTGACAACGATATCGATGTCAACGACCTGCAGTTCGTGACGGGACGGTTCAACAGCGACTGCGACGAGCCCCATCCGCCTCAGCCGCCCGTGAACCCGAAGCAGGGAGCGACGCCCACGCCCACACCGACGCCCACACCGCGCCCTCCGGACGCGAAACCGCGCGTCAACGTCGTGCCGCCCGCGCAAGAGCTCGTGCTCAACGCCGCGCCGCCAGCCCAGCTGTGTGAGGACAGCCCCGATGCAATCTCGTTCGACTTCGTTGTCAAGGACCCGATCGTCAGCCCCGACCCCAAGGATCCGTCGAGTTACCAGCAGCTTGGCGCGTTTGAGTTCGAGGTGCAGTATCCGTCCGACTGGCTCTGCGTAGAGGTGCTGCCCGGAGACATCCCGCAGGGCGAGATGAGCTGTCTCACGCTGGGAGCCGAGGGCGTCGTCCGGTTTGGCTGTACGACGTCCGTCAAGGAACAGCCGCCTGCGCCCGAAGCGCCGGGTGTGCTGGCAGTCATCGTCGTGCGGCCAATGCCGGATCTCTACTCAGCGCTGGCTCCAGCGGAGAAGTGGAACCTGGAGCTGTTTATCAAGGGCTGCAAGCTCTCGGACCTGCTCGGGCATACCATCAAGAGCAAGGAGTGCAGCGGCGCGAACGTCTCCGTCCACCATCCGTAGCCTGCTGAGCATCCGGCACTCGGCGGTCACCCCGGCGTAGCGCCGGCTACCCGCGCGCGTCCGCTCCTGGTCGAGTTCGCGCGCCGGGCGTACGAGATCGTGCAGTCCGGCGGACGCGGCCCGAAGAGCCACGGCATGCGGCCGTAGGGTGTAGGCCGCCGCCCGAAGAGCCACGGAGTTCGGCCGTAGCGACTAGGCTCGCTCGGCGAGCACCATCGGATGGGACTCGGCGGGCGCGTCGCTGCCATAACCGTGGGAGATGACGCGATCATCGATCATCCGAAACCCGCACGACGTTAGCATGTCGCGGTAGCGCGGCATGGCGAAGTTGCTCCAGTACATCTCGACGCCGAAGAAGTCCTCCGTGTAGCCGGCGTCCTCGTGCGTCGCTAGCGAGGCGAGCAGCAGACCCCCTGGCCGCAGCCAATCACGGATCCGCTGAAACAGTCCCTCGTGCGTTGCGCGCGGCGTGTGGAAGATCGCGTAGAGGCTCACCACGGCGTCGAAGCTCTGCGGCCGAAATGCGGCGGTTGTCATGTCGCCGACGAGGAAGCGACCGGCTGGGACGGCCACTCGCGCGAGCGCGATCTGCCCGCGCGAGATGTCCACGCCGACGACCTCGTGCTGCTGAGCCAGCGAGCGGCTCACGGGAAGGCCGCCGCATCCGAGATCGAGGATCCGCGCGCCGGAGGTCAGGCGAGCCTGCAACGGGCGCACCAGATCGTCATCACTCTCCGCGCGGGCTTCGTTGAACCGCGGCGCGACAGAGTCGTAGCCGCGCGCAACGAGCAGCCGGTAATCGCGGGCCGGGTCTGCCTGTTTCATGGGACGGAGTCTAGCGCACGACCGGCTCCCGCGTCTTGCGTGACGCGCGCGGCCTCGCTCGCAGGCAGGTGGTGGTGGATGAACAGCGTGCTCAGGCAGGCGGCGGCGGCCATGCCGGTCAGGACGGCGAAGATCGCGCGAAAGAGATCGACGTCGTTCGCGCCGCCGTCGCCGCCGAGCACCGCGCCAAGGATGCCGACACCGACGATGCTCCCGATGTAACGCATCATCGAGTTCGTCCCTGCCGCGGTGCCGGCGAGGTCCGCCGATACCGACTCGACGGCTGCCGTGCTCGCCGGCCCGAAGCTGAGCCCCATGCCGAGGCCCAACACGCAGAGCGCGACGAGCAGATACGCGTATGAGACGTCGCGCTGGATGCCGAACAGCAGCGCGAGGACTGCGACGAGCACGAACAGGCTGCCCGCCCGCAGCGCCGGCAGCCTTCTACCGAGCGAGTCCGATAACCGGCCGCCGATGGGCGACATGACCGCGATCAAGACCGACATCGCGCCGAGCAGCGTCCCCGATGTGCCGCTGCCCTTGCCCTGCACCTCTTCGATGAAGAACGGGATCGAGACGAGCGTCGTGTACATGACGAGATTGCTCAGCGCGACGTACGCCGTGGCGCCTGCGTAGGAGAGGGTGCGAAAGAGCGTCCACTCGACCATCGGCATCGGGCTCGTGCGCTGGCTCAGGTAGAACGCTCCTGCCAGGACGATCGTCCCGCCCAGGCCGGCGCCGAACGCCGCAAGCCCGCCCTGGCCCGAGAGCGAGTTGAGCGCAAAGGTGAGCGCGATGAGCGCGCCTGCGAACGCCAGCGCGCCGCGCCAGTCCAGCGCCAGGCGTTGCTTCGCGAGCGGCTCCGGGTAGCGGAGCGCGCTCATGCAGGCGAGCGCCGCCAGCACCAGCGGCACATTCATGAGGAAGAGCAGCCGCCATGAGCCGATCGCGAGCAGGGCAGTGCCGATCAGCGGCCCGACGGCCGCCGCGAACGACATCGACGCGGCGGTCAGCCCCATCGAGCGGCCCAGCCGGTCGCCGGGGACCGACGTGCGCAGCATCGCCATGCCGTTCGGGATGACGGCCGCGCCGACGAGCGCCTGGCCCGTGCGCAACGCGACGAGCGTCGCGAAGTTCGGCGAAAGCGATGCGCCGACGGACAGCGCCAGGAACGCGATGAGGCCGTATCGGAACACGCGCGCCCGTCCGAGCTGGTCGCCGATGCGGCCGCCGAGCGGCTGGGCGACGGCCATCGCGATCAGGTAGGCCGAGATGAGCCAGCTGATCGCGCTGTGGCCGATGTCGAAGTCGGCGCGCAGCTCCGGCAGCGCGACCGCGAGCATCGTCGAGTTGAGCGGCGCGAGCACGCCGCCCAGCGCCACAGTGAGGAGCAGGAACCAGTAGGGGCGCTGGCGCTCGGGCTCCCGCATGGCCGGCGTTAGGCGCCTTCCAGCGTTACCGTCCCTGCCTCGCCGTCGACCGTGATGGTCTGGCCGTCCTGGATCAGTTGCGTGCCGACCTTGGTCCCGACGACCGCCGGGAGTCCGTACTCGCGCGCGACGATGGCCGTGTGCGAGAGCACGCCGCCGTGGTCGGTGACGACCGCCGCGGCGATGCCGAAGAGCGGCGTCCAGGCGGGCATCGTCGCCGGGCAGACCAGGACTTCGCCTGGCTGCAATCGGTGGCTGTGCTCCAGCGATGGGATGACGCGCGCGATGCCCGTGAACGTGCCCGCGGAGGCGCCATTGCCGTTGATGATGCGCGGGTCCGCGTTCTCCTCCGGCACGGCGCCGAAGAACTTGTTCAGCATGGGGTTGTCGTCCTGGACAGGAGGCTCCGTGCCGATGGCCGGCGGCGGCGTGAGCGCGCGGTTCGATGCGCGCTCGGTGCGTCGTTGGGCTACGAGCTCGCGCAGGACGGCCTTGCCGCCGCGCAGCGCGTCCTGCTGCTCCTCGTACTTGAGGATGAAGACTTCGGCCGGGTCGTGCATGCGGCCGG
>JBBDNH010000038.1:0-7627 GCA_040877745.1 Dehalococcoidia bacterium | reverse complement strand
TGGGCGGCAAGCTCTCGCAGGACGAGCTGCTCGCGATCGGCGCCGAGCTGGAGGGGCACGCCGACAATATGGCGCCGGCGCTCTTCGGCGGGCTGCAGGTGGTCGTCCGCGAGGGCGACGGCTGGCTGCGGCTGGGCGTGCCGCTGCCGGCCGGACTGAAGGTGGTCCTGCTCATCCCAGACCTGGAGATGCCGACGCGAGAGAGCCGTCGCAAGCTGCCGAAGCGCGTCTCGCGCGAGGACGCGGTGTTCAACGCTAGCCGCGCCGCGCTGCTCGTCGCGGCGCTGGCGCAGGGCCGCTGGGAGCTGCTCGATACGGCGACGCAGGACCGGCTGCACCAGCAGGCGCGCGCGGAGCTGTTTCCGGCGCTCTTCGACATCTTCGACGCGGCGAAGGAGGGCGGCGCGCACGCGGCTTATCTCTCGGGCGGCGGCTCGGCGGTCGCCGCGCTGGCGACCGCCGGCGAGGAGCGCGTCTCGCGGCTGATGCAGCAGGCGGCGACAGCGCGCGGCTACAGCGCGCGGACGGTCATTACTGAACCGAACCTGGATGGGGCGGGGGTGCTAGAACCCAGAACCGAGAACCTAGAACCGTGAAGCGAGCTCGGCGGCGGGGCCGCGGAGCTCGGGCTGGAAGCGCGCGGCGAGCGCGTTGCGCGCGATGCGCTCGAAGGCAGCGTCGTCGAAGCCGAAGAGGTCGCGCAGCAGATCGAACTCGCTCTCCATACTGCACTCGAACGCGCCGGGATCGTCGGTGTTGACGCTGAAGCTCAGCTGCAGCTCGTTCGCGATGCGGACGGGGTGGGCGTCGATGCGGTCGATGCTGCCCGTCTTGAGGTTGCTGGTGGGGCACATCTCGATGTGGATGCCGCTCTTCTGAACTTGTTCGAGCAGCCTAGGGTCGTCGAAGACGGCGACGCCGTGGCCGATGCGGTGCGGGGAGCACTCGAGCGCGTCCCAGACCGACTCGGGGCCGGCCCACTCGCCGGCGTGGATCTCGATACCCAGGCCGGCGTCGCGCATGCGCTCGAGGGCGCGGCGGAAGGGCGAGGCGGGGTTGCCGCGCTCCGGCCCGGCGACGACGACGCCGGCGATGAGGCCGGCTTCGTGGAGCGGGAGCAGGCGCTCGGCGAGCTGCTCCGCGAACTCCGGCGGCCGGTGTCGCGAGAAGGCGACGAGGAGCTCGACCTGGATCCGGCCGGCCTCCTCTTGGTTCAGCCACTGCCGGACCTCCTGCATGCGCTCGACGGCCTCGCTCTGGTCGCGGGGCAGCTCGCTGGAGCCGATCGCGATCTCCGCGTAGACGACGTCCTGCGCCTTCAGGCGCTCGATGTGCATGGCGAGGATGGGCTTGAACCACTCCCAGCCGCCCTCCAGCGGGCTCTGGACTTCTTCCCAACGGACGAATGCATCGAAGCCGTCGACCGGGTAGGCGGCCTCCAGCTGCTCAGCGCTGACGGGCGGCTCGAGGCCCCACGCAGCCATCGCGCGCAGCATCTCGGCGTCGACGATGCCGTCGATGTGGCAGTGGAGCTCGACCTTCTTCATGGACGTCTCGCCACGAACAGCGACCGCCGCAGCACGCCCTCCGCCAGTCCGCGCAGCGACTCTCGCCGGTCCGCCTGCCGCTGTTCGAAGCGCTCATCCCCTTGCGTGCGGCGCAGCGCGCGCTCATGTCGCCGCGCGGCCTCGTACAGCGCCCGCTGGACGCGCTCAAACTCGGCCGTCACGTCCGTCTCCCGGATGCGCGTGAACCCGGCGGACCGCAGCAGCCCACGCTGTTGCGCCGGCGTGTACGTGCCGGGCCGGACCTTGCCTGCCTGCCGGCGCGCATCCTCCGGCAGCCCTTCGGTGACGAAGATGTTGTAGTAGGCGATGCAACCGCCCGGCTTCAGCACTCTGCGACATGCTCTCAACACGGAGAGCTTAGCGCTCAGTCATCAGAGTACGTCGCTGTGGACGACAGCGTCGAACGAGCGCGAGCGGAAGGGCAGGTGCAGCCCGCTCGCCCGCGCGAAGGTGCAGCGCCGCCAGAGCGGCCGCCTGCGGTAGGCGCGGGCCGCCGCGCTCCTGATCGCCCCCGCGGGAATATCCACCAGGACCGCCTCGCAGCGGGTCTTCCGGGCGATGTACAGGCCGGGCCAGCCGAATCCAGCCCCGATGTCCAGCAGGCGCAGCCCCGGCCTCAGCGCGAGCGTTTCAGCGAGCAGGTCCGCCTGCGCCGGCGTGGTATAGCTGTTGATCCCCTCGTCCGCGCCGAAGACCTCGCGCTCGACGGCCCTCTCGGCGCGCGACTTCCCCCGGCCGTAGTACGCGGCGAACTCGTTGAGCCGCGTCGCCAGGTCCGAGCGCTGGGCATCAGCCATTACGACGCTCCCTCCCCGGCCCACACCGCCCACACTCGCACCGGCTCCCCGACGCCCTTCAGCTCTCGCTCGCCACGGTCCTCGAATGTGACGCCGGCCGAGGTGCGGGCGAGGTCGCGCACGGTGGCCGAGACGAGCGTCTCGCCCGCAGCGGCCTCACCGGCTACCCGCGACGCGATGTTCACCGCGCCGCCGAAGACGTTCCCCTCCTCGCGGATCACGTCGCCGGCATGGACGCCAAGGTGCAGGGGCAAGCCACACTCGTTCCCCGCCGCGCCGCAGCGCAAGGCTGCCTCGATCGCCTCCCGCGCCGAGATGAACGTGGCGAGCACGCCGTCGCCCAGGAGTTTGCCCTCGATGGGCGTACCGCCCTTATCGCGGATCAGCGTGCGCAGCGCGCCGTCCAGCTCGCGCGCCTTCTCCCGGAACGCCGCGTCGCCAAGCTGCTCCGTCAGCGTGGTGGAGTCCGCGATGTCGGCGAAGAGTATGATGGCGGTGCCCGAAGGAAGTTCCCGCGTGGTCTTCTCCCCTTCGCCCAGGAACTCATCGATGGCTTGCAGCACTGCCTCCGGGTGTTGAAGCGCCCAACTACCGGCGCTGCCCTCCACAACTACTAGCCGGGCGCGTGGGATGTGAGAGGCAACATTCCGGCTCTGGTTCAGGTCATGGCGGGACTCACGCCGGTGCAGCACCAGCGTCGGCGAGCTGACCTGTGGCAGGAGAGCAGAGACATCGATTCCTATCGCGGCTCGAAATGCCGATCTTAGTCCCCGCGGGGTATGGTTCTCGCGGGTAAGCGCGGCGGAGCGCCGCGCGGTCTCCGGCTCTGACCATCCCTCGACCACATGCGCCAACGTCTCAGTAAAAAGCTCCCAGTCTTTGTCTAAGAGATCGAGGATGGGCTCAAACTGTTCCGTGAGGCGCGCGGCTTGTGCGTAGGCCTGCCATAAAATGAGATGCGAGACCCGCTGTGGCCAGCGGGCCGCGTAAGCGACGGCCACCGGGACTGCCAGGCTGTCCGGCGCGAACAAGACGAATTGCTCCAGACCCTGGCTATCCACAACCGCCTCGAGGTCCAGGAGCCAGGCGTCAAGCGAGTAGTCGGACACGTCGCGGTCCGAAAGCCCAGCGCCTCGGCAGTCATAGCGGACCAGCATCCCTCTGCGGGCAATCTGTTCGTTCCACGCGCGCCACTCGGGTACCTCGGAGTGGCCCGCCATAATGCCGAAGGGTATCGTTGGCATCAAAACGAACGGTGTCCCTTCCCCTAATGTTCGGAAGGCGATGTTTACATCGTCGTTGGTCTTTACGTACTGAGTCGGCGGCTCCATAGCGCACCTATCTTACAGCACGCCTGCTCGCCAGGGGCACGCTCCAACCCAGCGGGAACCACCGTAGGTCTGTCCTGGTGCCTCCAGCTGCGCGCGCGCCACGCGTTCGCCGAAGTCACCGAGGTCGCGGCGGGAGGTCACTCGCTCCGCACCGCGAACACGCGCACCGGCTCCGAGACGCCCTTCAGCTCTCGCTCGCCACGGTCCTCGAATGTGACGCCGGCCGAGGTGCGGGCGAGGTCGCGCACGGTGGCCGAGACGAGCGTCTCGTTCGGCGCCGACGCGTCGGCGATACGCGCGGCAACCTGCACGGCGCCGCCGTGCACGTTGTTCCCTTCGCGAGTCACATCCCCGGCGTGGATGCCGGCATGAAGGGGGAGCCCTGCGCCTTCGCCGAGCGACTGGCAATTGAGTGCCGCATCGATCGCGTCCTTCGCCGACGCGAACGTCGCCATGACGCCGTCGCCCAGTACCTTGCCTTCGGCCGGCGAGCCGCCCGCCTCGCGGATGGCTGCACGCAACTCACCGTCCAGCGCGCGTTCCCTCTCGCGATAGGCTGTGTCGCCCACCTTGGTCGTGAGGGCCGTGGAGTCGGCGATGTCGAGGAAGAGGATCGCGGTCATTGCGGTGGGTGTCGCATCCGATGACGCTGGTTCACTCAGTCCCATGAACTCAAAGACCGCCTCGACGACGGGCTCGTGCCCAGGGTACGGGGCTCCGGAGCTGCCTGGGACGAATCGTAGCTGGCTGTTCGGCAAGAGGCCGGCAATACGCATCGTGCCCTGCCTCAGGGCGGTGAACTGCTCACGGGCCAGCACAAGAGCAGGGGCGGTGACAGCAGCCAGCGCCGCGTCGGTGTCCAGCCCGGCCCACCACTCAACATATCCTGCCATGATCTCCGGCGTCAGCGAGTCTTTCATTGCGTTGCTGAAGGCGCGTTGGAGCGAGACCGGCCCTTCCGGGAAGAACGCGCCTGCGAATAGGCGGCGTGCGTAGGACCAATTGTCGCGAGCCATCGAGGCCAGCTCCCGAGCGCCGATGGTCTTAAACGGGGACCAGAGGATAAGGCGCTCAACGCGCTCTTGATCTCGGATGACGTGGATGGTTTGGATGGCGGATTCTGCGAACACGGCGAAGCGGCGCAGCCCCGCTGCATCCGCCACAGCCGCAATGTCACGCCCCTCCGCTTCGAGGGAGAGATCATTGACATCGCACGCGGACGCTCCAATCCCGCGAACGTCGAAGATCACGAGCATTACGCGTGCGGCGAGCGCGTCGAAGTATGCGCGCGACTCTGGGAGCGCGAGTCGTGCGTCCATGCTGAGGAATTCGCTCGCGACGTGGAGCAGCGGCGGCCCGCTGCCGTACGTCGCGTAGGCGATGCGGGTGCCATCGGCGCTCGTGCAGAATGCGAAACGCGGTTCCATCACGCGTTCGCGCTCACCGCGAGAAAGGCGCGGACCTCAGCATTGAATCGCTCGGGCTGCTCCAGGTTGCTCACGTGCCCGGCCCCTGGAATGATGACCAAGCGGGACCGCCGGATGCGATCGTGCATCATCTCTCCGGCGCTGAGCGGAGATCTGCTGTCCTCGTCGCCCCAGATCAGCAGTGCCGGCACGTCGACGACCCCAAGACTGCCGGAAAAGTCGGGCAGGACGGCCCGGGACATCGCCCGAAAGCCAACCGGATGGAAGTCCGACATGATCGCTCCGAAGCCGGCCACCAACACTTCTGGCGCTCCGCGTGAAAACGCTTCGGGCGCCCACGCTGGCACCCAGTCCTCGGCCGGCAGATGCGACTCGCGGAGGCATCGCGCCAATCGCTGTTCGGCCGCTTCCTGGCCGAGGGAGCCGGTCCATCCGGCGTACGTATCGGCCAGCATGAGCGATAGCACTTTTGCCGGATGCATCCGGTAGAACTCGATCGCCAGCGTACCACCCCAGGAGAGGCCGAGCAGATGCGCCGCTGCGACGCCGGCATGTTCCATCAAATCGTGGAGGGACTCTGCGAACTGCGCCATCGCGAATGCCTCCGGCGGATCGGAGGACGCCCCGCATCCCGGCGCATCCCAGGCGATCACGTCGAAGTCGCGGCTCAGTTCCTCGATCTGCGGTCGCCACGTTCGCCGGTCCACGATGAATCCGTGCAGCAAGACGAGCGTTGGCCCGCTCCCAGCGCGCTCATACACGATCCGAATGCCGCTCCGTGTGTAGAGCGAGTGCGTTCTCGGCTCCATCAGCCTTGCTCCCGCACCGCCCACAAGCGCACCGCCTCCGAGACGCCCTTTAGCTCTCGGTCGCCGCGGTCCTCGAATCCTTCCGCGGAAGGACCGGCCGATGTCCGCGCCAGTTCGCGCACCGTGGCCGAGACGAGCGTCTCGCCGGCGCCGGCCTCCGACGCCACGCGCGACGCGATGTTCACCGCTCCGCCGTATACGTTGCCTTCCTCTCGGAGCACATCCCCAGCGTGGATGCCGACGTGCAACGAGAGAGGGTCATGGGTCATGGGTGAAGGGTCAAGGCCACCCCCCGCCTCCGCGGCCAGCCGGTGCATCTCTGCCGCGCAGGCGATCGCCTCGCGCGCCGCGCCGAACGTGGCCAGCACGCCGTCGCCCAGCAGCTTCCCTTCGATAGCCGTGCCGCCGTTCGAGGTGATCGCGCGGCGCAGCGCTTCGTCTAGCGCGCGCGCCTTGTCGCGGAATGCGGCGTCGCCCAGGCGCTCCGTGAGCGCGGTGGAGTCCGCGATGTCAGCGAAGAGGATGATGGCGGTGCCGGCAGGGAGCGCCGCCGCCTGTGGCTGGCCCTCGCCTACGAAGGCGTCGATCAGGTTCGGCACGGGAGCGTATGTAATGTCGTCTATGAGCGTAAGACGCGCATTTGGGATCGCGGCGGCCAGGCGCTGGCCAACGTCTATAGGATAGAAGCGGTTGCCCTTGCTGCGAATCACGAGAGTGGGAGCGGCCACCTGGGGCAGCAGCGAGGTGACGTCATAGCTTTCCCAGGCTCTCACGGCCGCTCGCCCCGCCTCTGGTTCACAGCACGCACGCATGAACTCCGCGATCCGGCGCCCGTACTCGGGGTTCGCGTGAGCCCAAAGGACCTGACCGAACGTCTCAGTGAAAAGCACCCAGTCCCCGTCTAGCAGTGGCATGCCCGCCTTGTAGGCAGGTGACTCGGCAAAGTCCGAGAACTTCACGAAACCGTCGCTGAGGATCAGGTGACTGACACGCTCAGGATGAGCGGCTGCGTAGGTCACCGCCATCGGGACGGCGCTGGTCCACGCCGCTAGCACGAACGAATGGAAGCCGCTTCGCTCGACCACTGCTTCAAGATCGCGCATCATCGCCTCTATCGAGAAATCGACCGCGCTCCGGTCGGACAGACCACTTCCCCGTGAATCGTAGGTAACGACGTGATACTTGGCGGCGAGTTGCTCGAACGCGCTTAGCGTCTTCCAGCCCAGTTCGGCATGACTGAACCCAGGAATCGGCATCGCGATCAGCGGCCGGCCCTCGCCGGCCGTCGAATACGCGATGCTCACACCATCGCTTGTCTTGCAGTACTGGATCGGTGGTGCGTCCATCAGCCCTCGCTCCGCACCGCGAACACCCGCACCGGCTCCCCGACGCCCTTCAGCTCGCGCTCGCCGCGGTCCTCGAATCCTTCCGCGGAAGGACCCGCCGAGGTGCGGGCGAGGTCGCGCACTGTGCCCGATACGAGCGTCTCGCCCGCAGCGGCCTCCGACGCCACCCGCGACGCGATGTTCACGGCGCCGCCGAAGACGTTCCCCTCCTCGCGGATCACGTCGCCGGCGTGGATGCCGACGTGTAGGGGTAGCCCTGTGTGGCTGCCCGCCTCGTGTATGGCCATCGCGCACGCGATCGCCTCGCGCGCCGCGCCGAAGGTGGCCAGCACGCCGTCGCCCAGCAGCT
>JBBDNH010000037.1:0-7645 GCA_040877745.1 Dehalococcoidia bacterium | reverse complement strand
CCGACATCGGTCGCGACGGCGACGAACACGGAGACGCCGACCGACACGCCCACACTGACCCCGACGCAGACGCCGACGGACACGCCCACGGCGACCCGCACGCCAACAGCGACCAATACACCGACGCCGGCGTGCCGGCTCGGAGCCGCTAACCGCACCGGCGTGGTGAACGCCGTCGACTCGTCGCTGATCTTGCAGCTTGTGGCGCAGCTCGTCGAATCGCTCGCGTGCCAGCACGGAGCCGATGCGAACGGGGACGGCAGCGTGAACTCGATCGACAGTTCGCTGATCCTGCAGCTGGTAGCAGGCTTGATCAGCGGCCTGTAGCCATAGCCTGAAGCGCAGCGCACCGATACAATAGGTAGGCGGGCAGCGCTCCAACGCTGCGGGAAGGAATCGATATCATGGTCACAAGGCTACGTATCCTCGTTATGGCAACAGCCATCGGCATCGCCGCGCTCTCGGCCGGCACGGACGCCCAGGCCGCGACGGTGACCGTGGACGTCGGCGACATCTACTTCTGCGATCCGTCCTTCCAGGGCGGCGTGTGCGAGACGACGATCGACGTGGGCGACACCGTCGTCTGGGACTTCGACCCGGGCGAGCTCCCCCACACGACGACCGAGTGCGGCGCGACCTGCAACAACCCGACTGCGACGCCGCGGTGGAACTCCGGAGTGCACTACGGCGGCACGTTCGAGTACACGTTCAACCAGCCGGGGACGTACCTCTACTATTGCACCATCCACCCAGTTGAGCAGCGCGGCCGGATCGTCGTCATCGGCGGCCCGGCGCAGGCCGGCGACGTCGACTGCGACGGCGACGTCGACTCGATCGACGCGGCGCTGATCCTGCAGCACACCGGCGGGCTGCTGAACGAGCTGCCGTGCCAGGAGAACGCGGACGCGAACGACGACGGGCAGGTCAACTCGATCGATGCGGCGCTCGTCCTGCAGCGCGTCGCAGGGTTTCTGAACAGCCTCCCGGCCTAGCGCCAACGGCCACGTCCAGATACGATCTGCGGCGCATTTTGTCGTAATGGACATAAGCGCTTGCTCCTATCCGCCAGACGTGGTAGATAGGCGACAATAAGCGTGCGGTGAACGCCGGGCGGACGCATCGCCCGGTACAGCATCGGAGGGGGAAGTTTCAACATAGAATGGGGGCGCCAACCATGAACAGGACCGTCCGACATCTAGCGCGAACAGCCGGGGCACTTGCGGTCGCCATCGCTGCGCTCGCCCTGCTCGCCAGCATCGCCAGCGCGCAGGAGCTCGGTGCAGGCGACGCCAGCGGAGAGATCGGCGGCGAAGTCACCGTCGAAGTCACGGCCTCCGACATCGGGGATCCGGGCCTCGGCGCGTGGTCGATCGACATCGTCTACGACAACGCCATCGTGAGCGCTGTCTCGTGTGACGCCAGTGTGGCCAGCGGGGCGACGAACGTCTGCAACGAGGAATTCGATGATGACACCGTGCGCGTCGCCGGCGCGGCGGGCGTCGGCATTGAGGGCGACACGACGCTCGTCGAGATCACGTTCTCGTGCGACGCCGAAGGGACCAGCCCGCTGGAGATCGCCATTGAGCACTTCGCGGACGGTACCATCGGTGGTCCCGTGGAGATCGACGCTACGGTGAGCCATGGCTCGGTCACGTGCGCCGAGGGCGACGCGGGTGGCCTGCCGGACGCCGGTGAGGGCGGCCGCAGCGACCGCGGCCTCCTCTTCGTCGGCATGGGCCTGCTAGCCGCCGTGGGCCTGGCGGCCATCGGCCGCGGTTTCCTCGGCTCGCGCAACGGGTAGCGCGTAGCTCGTAACGCAACAGTACGGCCTTCCGTCCACCATCGCGGTGGGCGGAAGGCCGTTGCGCGTCCGCGGGCGCTCGATGGCGGCTCGAAGTGGTATCCTTTGAGGGCAATGAGGAAGCTCACGGCACTCGGCGCGGCGATGATCATCGCCATCATGCTGTGCCTCGGCCTGCTCGCGCCGGGCACGGCAGGCGCCCAGATGATGGAGAGCAAGACCGGCGACCTCAACCAGGACGGGACGGCGAACAGCGTCGACGCGCTGCTGGTGCTCTTCTACAGCGCGGAGCTGAGCGAGCCCGCGCCTGAGGACGAGCGGCGCTGGGTCGCCGCGGCCGACGACGACTGCGACCTGATCGTCACGTCGCTCGACGCGACGCTCATCCTGCAGTCGGATGCGGGTATGTACGAACTGCGCCCGTAGCGCGCGCTTCCTTGACACCCTCCTCGTCCTAGCGGCATCATGCGGTACGGCGCGCGTACGCCAGCACGCGTTCGCTGGGCCGCGCCGCGCTCCACGAACACGCGCACGGAGGTGCCACCATTGGTTACGACGGGCCCCTGGCCTTCGCTTGAGCCGTACCCCAAGCACCACTTCTCGCAGTTCCTGGAAGAGAGCGCGCGACGCGTGCCCGATAAGCCCGCGCTGATCGGCATCGACGAGAAGCCGTACAGCTACTCGATGATCTGGCAGTTCGCGCGCAAGACGGCGCGCTTCCTGCAGGACGAGGTGAACGTCGCGAAGGGCGAGACCGTCGCGATCTTCGCGCCGAACTGCCCGGAGTACGCCGTGGCGTTCCACGGAGCGCTGCTGGCCGGAGCGAAGGTGACAACGCTCAACCCGCTCTACCGCGAGCGCGAGGTGGAGCACCAGCTCGACGACTCCGAGGCGGTGGTGGTGTTCGCCTCGAAGCTCTTTATGCCGACCGCGGAAGAGGCGCGCGGCAACCTGCCGAGGATCCGGCAGCTGTACGAGATCGAGGAGATCTGGCAGATGGTGGCCGGCACGCCGGACAGCCCGGCGCCGGTGGACATCGACCCGATGAAGGACATCGCGGTGCTGCCGTACTCCAGCGGGACGACCGGGATGCCGAAGGGCGTGATGCTGTCGCACTACAACATCTCGTCGAACATCCGGCAGACGATCGCGACGGGGCTCTCCGCGGAAGACGCGGTGCTGCTGGCCTTCCTGCCGTTCTTCCACATCTACGGCATGATCATCCTGCTGGGCGGCTCGATCGCCCAGGGGGCGACCTGCCTCGTGATGCCGAGGTTCGACCCCGACCAGACGCTCTACCTGATCGAGAAGTTCCGTGTGACCGACTTCTTCGTCGTGCCGCCGGCGCTGCTCGCGCTGTCGCACCACCCGAAGCTGGCCGAGCACGACCATTCGTCGTTGCGCTTCATATTGTCGGGCGCCGCGCCGCTGCCGATGGAGGTGGCGGAGCTGGCCGAGGAGCGCTTCGGCACCAAGATGCTCCAGGGCTACGGCATGACGGAGACGAGCCCGCTCACCAACACGAACCCGCTCGACGCGATCAAGCGCGGCTCAGTGGGCCCGCCGGTGTCCGACACGCAGGAGAAGATCGTCGACCTGGAGTCGGGCGAGGAGCTGCCGGCGGGCGAGACGGGCGAGCTGCTGATCTACGGCCCGCAGGTGATGCAGGGCTACTGGAAGAACCCCGAGGCCACCGCAGAGACGATCCGGCCGGACGGCTGGCTGCGCAGCGGCGACATCGCCCGCATGGACGAAGACGGCTATGTGTACATCGTCGACCGGGCGAAGGAGATGATCAAGTACAAGGGCTACCAGGTGGCGCCGGCGGAGCTGGAGAGCGTCGTGATGGAGCACCCGGCGGTGCTCGACGCCGCGGTAATCCCGAAGCGGGACTTCGAGGCGGGCGAGGTACCGAAGGCGTTCGTCGTGCTGAAGGAGGGCCAGGAGGCGTCGGCCGACGACGTGATGCTCTTCGTGGCGGAGCGCGTGGCGCCGTACAAGAAGCTGCGCGAGCTGGAGTTCGTGGACGCGATCCCGAAGAACCCGTCGGGGAAGATCCTGCGCCGGGAGCTGATCGATAAGGAGCGCGCGAAGGGGGCGGGTTAGCCACAGATGCGCGCTGAGCGCAGATAGGCACAGATGGCACGGATGGGCGCAGATGAATGGCAGCGGGTTGGCCACAGATGCGCACAGATGGAAACAGATGCATACGATGGGGATGATCTCGGTGGCATGGGCTAGATTCTTCGCTGCGCTCAGAATGACACCGGGGGCTGGTTGAAAAGCGGAGCAGGCAGTGACCAGCGAACAGACTGACGCCAAGGCGGCCATCCTCGAGTCTCTGCACGAGAGCGGGCGCGAGGTGCTGGGGCGGCTGCGCGAGCTGCCGCCGGAGGCGTTCGAGGAGGGCCGATACGAGAACGGCTGGAACGGACGCCAGATCCTGGCGCACGTGGCGGCGATCGAGTGGACGTACCCGCGGCTGATCGACATCGCCAGGGACGGCGCGCCTCCAGCGGCCAGCGAACAGCCGTCGCAGGTCCGCCGGACCGAGCCCGAGGAGGCGAAGGGCCTGCCCACGCGGACAGCGCAGGGCGGCATCGAGTCGTACAACGACCGGGTGGTGGAGAAGCGCGCGGGGGCTTCGGTGGCCGAGCTGCTGGACGAGTTCGAGACGAACCGCGCTGCGACGATCGCGGTGGTCGAGGCGGCGGACGGCGAGCTGTTCGGCAGGCAGATCCGCTCGGCGGGCGGGATCACCGGCGCGCTGGCCGACGTACTCTACGCGGTTGCCGTCGCGCACGTGCTGGCGCACGCGGGCGACATCCTGGGCGAGCAGCTGACGTCGGGGATGCGGGCGGGCTGATGAGCCTGGTCAGCTTCCTCTTTCGGATCGCCCGCCTCTCCGCCGACGCGAAGGCCGTCGGATCGGGCAGCGGGAAGCGCATCGGGCGGCGGGCGAAGAACAAGGTCGTGGGCCGCGCGCTCGGCCGCGCGGGACTGTGGCGCTGGTTGTGGAAGTAGCGGCAGCGTGGAACGGGCCACAGCTGCATCGGAACGAAGGGGGACGGCTTAGCCACAGATGCACACAGATGGGCACAGATGGAAGGCCGCGAAGCCTCGTCGGGGATTCGGGATCTCGGTCAGAGCCACTAGATGCTTCGCTGCGCTCAGAATGACAGGTAGCGGGGAGATCGATCGCACAGGCACACGTCCATCATGAGCGGCCCCAAGGTGCTCACGGAGCGGCGCGGACGGGCGTTCGTGGTCACGATCAACCGGCCCGACCAGCGAAACTGCGTCGACGGCGAGACGGCGCAGCTCCTGAACGACGCCGCGGACGAGTTCCGCGCGGACGATGGCCTGGACTTCCTGATCCTCACCGGCGCCGGCGAGCTGGCATTCTGCTCGGGCGCCGACCTGAAAAACGTCGGCTCGCTGACGGAGCGGCCCGGGCAGGAAGAGGCCGGCCCGATGGGCGTCTCGCGGATCACCGACCTGCACAAGCCGGTGATCGGCGCGGTGGAGGGCTACTGCACGGCGGGCGGTCTGGAGCTGGCCTGCTGGTGCGACTTCCGGATCGCGGGCGAGAGCGCGCAGTTCGGCGTGCTCAACCGGCGCTGGGGCGTGCCGCTGCTCGACGGCGGGACGGTGCGACTGCCGCAGATCGTCGGGCTGGGCAACGCGCTCTACCTGATCGAGACCGGCGCGCAGATCGACGCGCGACACGCGCAGCGCATGGGCCTGGTGCAGGAGGTCGTTCCGGCGGGCAAGACGCTCGAACGCGCGCTGGAGATCGCCGCGACGATCTCGACGTACCCGCAGCCGGCGATGCGCAACGACAGGCGTTCGGCGATCGAATCGGCCGGACGCTCGCTGGACGATGCGCTCCAGCACGAGGCCGAGGTGCATCGCAGCACACGCAACCCCGAGACGGGCGAATGGCTGCGCCGCTTCGCGGCCGGCGAACGTCCGCAGCCGATCCGGCCGCCGGAGTGATCTCGAAGTTCGAGGCTCGAGGTTCGAGGCTGGACGCTGCACGCTGCACGCTGGACGCTGGAGGTCAGGCTGAAGCCTGACCCACGCACAGCAGCTCACTCCTGACCCACGCACAGCAGCTCACTCCTGACCCACGCGAAGCGCTCAAGCCTGACTGGCGTGGCGCTCGCGTTCGGGGCGGCTTTGTAGTACCCTTTCGCCCGTCATGCCCACGGAGCGCCTGAACGGCATCGAGATCTACTACCAGGAGCACGGGCCGCCCGCCCAAGGCGGGTCCGCCGGCGGCGGAGCGTTCCCCGTCGTACTCACGCACGGGCTGGGCGACTGCGCGGAGCTGTGGTCGCCGCTGGCCGAGGCGCTCGCCGACCGCTACCGCGTCGTTTCGTGGGACATGCGCGGCCACTACCGCTCCGAAGCGCCGGACGACCTCGCCCAGTACACGCAGGACATCGTAGTGGAAGACTTGCGGGCGCTCTGCGATCACCTGGGCATCGAGCGCGGCGTGTTCGGCGGCCACTCGCTGGGCGGCTATACGGCGCTGCGCTTCCACGAGAAGTACCCGGAGCGCGTCGCGGCGCTGCTGCTGCACGCCGCCGGGCCGGGCTATCGCAACCCGGAGGGGAGCCAGGCGTGGACGGACCGGCTGGCGAATGCGGCCGCGAAGCAGGAGGAGCGCTTCGGGCGCGACGCGCGCGTGCCCGCGAAGGAGCTGCGCGTCGGCGCGCCGGCGCTGGGCGAGACGGCGCAGCACGTCGTCCACGGGATCACGAACGTCGAGCGCGGCGTGATGGCGCACCCGACGTTCATCGACGCGACGACGATCCAGGTACCGACGCTGGTCATCGTGGGCGAGAACGACACGAACTACCTGGCGAGCGCGGACTACTTCCAGGCGAAGCTGCCGAACGGGCACAAGGTGGTGATCGCCGACGCCGGCCATCCTGCGGCGCTGGAGCAGGCGGCGGCGGTGAACGCGGCGGCACGCGCGTTCCTGGACGGGCTGGGCCTGTAGCCACAGATTGGCACAGATGATCACAGATACTGCCGCGTGGGCTCGCTCTTTAGCCACAGATTGGCACAGAGGATCACAGATAGCGCCGCGTGGGCTCGCCCTTTAGCCACAGATTGTCACAGATGATCACAGATAGCGCCGGGTGGACTCGCCCTCTAGCCACAGATTGGCACAGAGGATCACAGATACCGCCGCGTGGGCCGGAACGGTAGCCGCCGCGTTAGCTACCGAAGAGCTCTCGTTCCAACTGCTGCCGGGTCACTTCGAGGTACGAAGCGACCTCTGTGATGACGGCACTCAGCGTCCCGATCCTCAACTCTTTGTGGGCCGGGATCGTGACATGATGCTCCGTACCCTTGATCGTGGACGTGATCCGGACATGGCTGCCTGACTGTCTCGTGATCTCATACCCATAGGGACGGAGGAGCAATACAAGGCGGGGACCGGATAGGTCACGCGGGAGTTTCAAGCAGGAATGACTTCATCCCGCACGAGGTGTAGGCGGATGACGCTAGGGCGGGCCTCATCGTCGAAATGACAACGGACGGCGTCCTTGACCATCACCCTGAGCTCTTCGAGGTCATCGGCGTGCGTGAAGATGGGGAACCCTAAGGCACGAGCCTCGTAGCCGCCGTCCGGCGACTCTTCTACAGCGAAGATGATCTCACTGTCCACTTGCTCAACTCCCGATGGCATTATAGCCTCAGCAGGCATGATCACGCAGAGGAGAGCATGACAGACCCCTGGCAGACCGGCTTGCTCGAAGTCGCGGACGGCGCGTTTGCGTACGTGCTCCCTCACCCCGGCCCGACGAGTCGGGGCACCCCTCAACC
>JBBDNH010000036.1:0-7660 GCA_040877745.1 Dehalococcoidia bacterium | reverse complement strand
GCGCCAGGCTCCGCTCCAGCTGTTCGGCTTCCCAGTTCTCGAGTGCGATCTTGGACATCGAGATGCATGATAGGGCACGCGCGGGCCGCTTGTCGACCGCCCGACGCCAGGGCCGGTGCTACAATGCACCAAGCTTCGACCCGGGGAGGGCTCAGTGAGCATCGACACGCAGGCATACCGGCAGATCATCGGACAGTTCGCCACCGGCGTGACCGTGGTGACGACGGCCGTCGATGGCTGGCTGCACGGCATGACGGCGAACGCGCTGACCTCGGTGTCGCTCGACCCGCTCCTGTTGCTCGTCTGCGTCGACAAGGCGGCCCACGCGCACGAGCAGATCGCGAAGGCGGGGCGCTTCGCCGTGAACATCCTCAGCGCCGGCCAGCAGGAGGTCTCGCAGCTCTTCGCCGTGAGCGCCGAGGCGGAGCGCGATAGCCTTCGTGGCGTGGAGTACCGCCTGAGCGCGAACGGCAACCCGATCATCGATGGCGCGCTGGCGTACGTCGAGTGCGCCGTGACCGACCGATGTGAGGGCGGCGACCACACGATCTTCCTGGCGTCCGTGCTCGATGGCGAAGCGCTGAGCGACGGGCCGCCGTTGCTCTTCTACCAGGGTAAGTACCGCGCGCTGGAGAGCTAACGGCGCTACCGGCTCACAGGAAAACGCCCTCCTCTCTGGGGACGTTCTGCCGTTGGGCCGAAGCTGAACGCCGGAAGTTCGTTCGGCAAAACAGGCCTTTTATTGCATACGCTGATGACTGTTTGTCGGCCTGGGCCCTTGGGGCCGATCTTAGCAGGCGCGGTTGAGAGCGCGGAGGTGCAGGTGGCGCGGGGGCTGGAGTCTTTATCCCGCGGGTTGAAACCCGCGGCTACGGGCCACGCGATGGGCGCTACGCCTCAGCGGCAGTCGTGCTGGTACTGGGCGTACACGCCGTTGATATCGGTCATGTTGATCACGCCGTCCGACGAACCGACGAGGCTCCAGACGCGCGTGGCACGCACGACGCGCTGCCGGAGGAGGAGCCGCACTGGAGCTTCGTGCGGCGGACGCCGCCCTAACGCCTAGGTACAGTTGTGCCCAAACTGCAGGATGACGCCGAGGATGTCATCCTGGAGGCTGATCACATTGTCCGGGGGACGCTTGTGCCAGTGCGCTGGCGACCCGGTTATCGTCGGCCCGCGATCATACTGAACGCCATAGGACAGGCCGGTGTCCGGGTTCGGGTTGACGGTGGGAGTCAGGAAGCGGCCGATGACCGGCACGATGTCGCTCTGCAGCGTAACGATCTTGTCGCCGTCCGTGTCATAGAGATCGTAGGGGCTGAACGGATCGCGACCGTAGCCCTGCTTGCCCGGGCCGTTCGCTGCCTCGGGGACACCGGGGCCCAGGCTCGCTAGCTCATCGAAGTCAGAGCAGCCGTCGCCGTCAGAATCGAACGTCGTGCTGATCTCCGTGGAGCTGATGTTGACGCCGGCGCCCGAGCCGAATGGATCGACCTGGCTGCCTAGCGGGTCGATCTGCGCGGCCGTCGTGCACGCTTCGTTGCGAAAGATACCCATGCGGAAGGCGCCCCGGTCTTCGTTCATCGACGTCTTGTCGAGCGAGATGTCGGTGGTGACCTTCACCCACAGGTGGTCTTCGATGAAGGGGAAACACGTGTAGCCGAGGAAGTCCGTATCCAGGTGCAGGTTACCGCTGCTATAGGTGCCCGTAGAAATGTCGTGGAAGAGCCCGGGAAGGAGGCCGAGGATCTTGGCCCCGGAGGCGGTGTGGTATCGGCTAGACGGGGGGTTGTCCGGCCAGAACGGATCGTTGGGGCCGCCGCTGTACGCGGGCTCGAACAGCCCGTAGCAACGCGAGCGGGAGGTGACGTTGCTGCCTGTCTGGTAGAGACGCCCGCGACAGATGAGGTACGTCTTCACGCTGCCCACCGTGTCCCCGGCGTTGTGCGGCGCGGCGCTGTTCGGCGTCTCGCCCAGGTACCTGGGCTGGTTGCGGTCGACCAGCATCAGGTACCCCTGCGCGCGCACAACCTCGCCGCTCGGATGGGCCGGAAAGATGCCGTTTTGGCCGCGGATGTCGATGTGGAACGTGAACGGACTTGCCGAGCTGTGCGAGTCGTAGTGCATCAGCTCCTCGCCGACGTAGATCTGACCCGATGCCGGGAAGTTCGTGGGGAAGTCCGGCTGGCCCGTCATGTTGCCGACGGACAGGTCGAAGTCGACCGACTGGTTGGGCGACGAGCCGGCGATGATGCTCGCTGTGGTTCGGACGGCGACGGCGCTGTAGTCGAAGATCTCGTTCCCACTGATGATGATGGTGCCGGGCGAGGCGCGCGTCCCGAGGCAGCCCTCGACATCGCCCGAGCTCTCCAACTTGACAAGTTTCGTACTGCTTGGGTTGATCAGCTGGCTCTGCGTGATCGAAAAGCCGGAGGCGAGCTGGCCAGGATTGCAGGGACCGTTGTAGACGATCTTGATCTTACTCACCGTGCCATTCACACTACCCGGCCCGGCGCCGGCGACCGTGCCCGAGAGCAGCAGGCCCAGTGTGAGCAACCCGATGAGCACCAGCAACACCGCGCTTGCGCGATGCTGGAATCCCAGGCTGTCGGATGTCATAAGTCCGCGCCGCATAGCGCCGCCTCCGTCACGTATCGCCATGAGTACGGCGGGGTAAGCCCATTATACAGGGTGCTGTCAAGCTGTGGCCCCCGGAGCCAGCGAGAGTGGGTGCGGCGTGCCGTCGGCGCGGCCGGGTTCCTCCGATTCCTTAGGAGCCTCCAAGAACTCAAGCAACAGGCGATTGCAGACGTCCGGCTGTTCCTCCAGCGGCAGGTGGCCGGCGCTGGGCACCCAGCGCAGCTCGGCGTTCGGCAGGCGCGACGCCAGTTGCTCGCCCCTGCTCGGCGGGAGCCAGCGGTCCTGCTCGCCCCAGAGGATGAGCGTCGGCTGCAGGATGCGCTCGTAGGGGATCGCGGCGTCGCGCGCCCGGCCGCCTAGCTGCGCGCCGAGCGAGCGCAGGTGGCCGCGCATGCGCATCGGGCGGAAGTAGGCCTCCAGCGTGTCCGGCGTGACGAGCGCGGGGTCGTGCACCGCCGAACGAAAGGCGCGACGGCGAAAGCCCTGGCGATGGAGCGATAGCGGGGCGCCGAGCGGGAGGAGCGGGCCAACGAGCTTCCCGAGCCGCAACGCCGGCCGCAACTCACCGCTCACGCTGCTGACGAGCGCCAGCCGCGAGACCCGCTCCGGATGGCCCAGGGCGAGTCGCATCGCGACGCTGCCGCCCATGGAGTGTCCGATGACCGCGGCGCGTGCGATGCCGAGCCGGCTCATGAGCGCGGCGACGAGCTCCGACTGCGCGGTGAGCGAGTAGTCGCCGCTCGCAGGACGATCAGAGTAGCCGTATCCCTTCAGGTCGAGCGCGACGACGCGATAGTGGCGCGCGAGCTCCGGAATGGCGTATCTGAAGCTGAACGTGGAGCCGTTCCAGCCGTGGATCAGCACGACCGGGTCGCCTTCGCCCGCCTGGATGTAGTGCACACGGAGGCCATTGAGGTCGACGAAGGCACCGGGCGGATGAGCGGTCTCGGGAACGAGGCTTTCGAATCGGCGGGTGGCGAACCACGCGTAGAGCGCATAGCCAGCGAACGCCCAGGCGGCGATGACGAGAGGCTTGCGTTGCTTGTCCATGGTCCTCGTTCGGCAGCTTAGCGCTTTCGCGCCTTCGCACGCTTGGGCTTGACAAGATGGATCGTCGGGATGCGCCGCTGGTCCCACTCATCGAGACGGTCCGCTCCCAACGACACCAGCTCCTCCCGAGCCTGGCTCGCCTCAGACATCAGGCGACTGACATCGATGCCCATGTAGCCGGCCGGGAAGTCGCTCAGCTTCTTGATCGCATGGCCGAGCAGGCGGATCGTGCCGTCATACTCGTGGCGCTTCAGGTGAACGAAGGCGGCCGAGAGCTGGATGATGCCCTGGATGAAGATGCGAATGGGCCAGGGGCTGGGAAGCCAGAGCTCCTCCAACGTCTCGTGCGCCTCGAAGAAGTAGCCGTCGTTGTACTGCTCGATACCTTGGAGGAGGATGGGGCGTCGTTCCTCAACCTCTTCCTCGGTGAGCAGGCGCATGTTTCGGTCGAACGCCGGCTTCTGCGCGCCCATGGTGCACTTGGCAGTCTACCACCGCCAACGCGCCGGCTCCCGGCCGCCGTGTAAGCTTCATGCGCCGGCATACCGATCATTACGTAGTATGACCACGCACGAACGCATCTACGACGCGTCCGTCGCTGACGGCCGGTTCCAGCT
This sequence comes from Dehalococcoidia bacterium, assembly GCA_040877745.1. GTDB lineage: Bacteria > Chloroflexota > Dehalococcoidia > DSTF01 > RBG-16-68-14 > JBBDNH01. The sequence goes on along the minus strand of JBBDNH010000036.1, from coordinate 3,350 downwards.
AGAGGTGCTTGCCCTTCGCTGGCTGCTGGTGGCAGCGTACGCCGTCTTCGTTGCGCTCGGCGTCATCGATGTGAGCGCCGTGTGGTTCGCGATCAGCGAGGGCTTCCTCGTGACGTTCCACCTTTACTACACGTGGTACGTCTTCCGCGAGCTGGGACCGCGGCCACTGGCCCCATCGACGGCTTATGCCAACCCGTTCCTCGACACGCTGGCGGTGACGCTCGCGCTGATCGCGGTGGGCGACCCGCTCCATCCCATCTGGGCGGTGTACTTCTTCATCATCGTGAGCGTGAGCTTCTTCTACTATCCAGTGGCGCGCGTCTTCGGCTTCTGGCTGCTGGCGAACTACGCGGTGGTGGGCCTTGGGCTCCATCTCCGAGGGCTGGACGTCCCGGCGCCGGAGATGGGCGTGGCCGCGACGATCTTGCTCGCCGGCGTGTTCAACCTTGCGACGTACACGGGCGGCGAACGACGCCTGCGCGGCCAGATCTCGCAAGCGGCTCGCACGGACCCGCTCACGAACCTGCTCAACCGTCGCGGGCTGGAGGAAGCGCTCGCGGCGCAGCTGGAGGGTAGTGGGGAGCGCGGCCATAGCCTGGCGGTGTTCATGGTCGACATCGATCGCTTCAAGCGCTACAACGATCAGTTCGGTCACCTGAACGCCGACACGCTGCTGGAGCAACTGGGCATTGTGCTCTCGTCCGTCGTTCGGGACGAGGACATCGTTGCCCGCTACGGCGGCGACGAGTTCGTGGTGATCATTCCGGAGGTCGCGGCCGATGAGGCGTTCCTCCTGGCGGAGCGGCTCAGGCAGCAGATCTCCCGGCTCGGACTGTGCACGGTAAGCATCGGGGTGAGCTGCAGGATCGATGGCGATGCGAGCGCGGAAGAGCTACTGAACGCGGCTGACGCGGCGCTCCTCGATGCGAAGCAGGCAGGCCGGAATTGCGTGCGGACGCGGGATATCGAGTCCTTACAGGTAGCCTGAGCCGGGCGCGCTGGCTGATATAATCGGAGCGCAGCGGCGAGGGCAGGTCCGCCCCTCGATCGGTCGCGCGGGCCCGTAGCTCAGCGGTAGAGCAACGGACTTTTAATCCGATGGTCGCGGGTTCGATCCCCGCCGGGCCCCCCAGACGCTCAATTTCGTATCTACGTTCAAAGAAATCGTTGCTCAGGCGGCAACGTTTCGTGACCAGAAGACTGATTTCGCGACAAGGAGACTCGTCTCTTTTGGGCACTCACCTTTGGGTCTCCCGAATCTTCGAGAGCAAGCCCCTGCAACCAGGAGATTACTAGTCCGATGGTCCACTAGACCTCCTCAAGCGGCTGCACTGCGTCAATCACATAGACGCCGGCGCTGCCTGCGCGTCAACTGACCAAGGATGTTTCTGTCGTTCCTCACGGGGCGTAATAGCGGGATGAAATATGGCGCGGAACACGGCGCCCCTCGCGGCCGGTCACATTACGAGTTGCTAGCTTTCTCCTTCGCCGTCCAGATTGGCGTTCTTGGTGGCCTGATCGGGTTAGGCAGCTCTTCATGGATAATTTCAACATCCACACGTTTTGCAGTCGTCACGATGGCCATGCGGACGTATTTTCACAGTTCAGCAGGAGTTTCAACGACGCCTTCAATCGGGGCGGCTACTCATCGCCGACGCCGAGCCCATTTGTCCCCAGCGAGAAGCGCTCCATGGTCCGACAGCTCTGGCCGTCGTTCAAGATGAGCCGGACTCCTCTCGCATGGCACAAGAGCGGGACAGCCTCCACCGGCGAGTTGTTCGCGGGCGCTCTACCTACGCGGTCCCGAGTAGCCTGGTCACACGTTCCCTCGCGGTCTCATCGGTGACGGCGAATGGCTGCTCCGTGAGTTCTTCAGCGAGGGAGATGTAGCGCTTGGCGGTCGCAACGCGCACGTCGTCTGTAAGCGCTGGCGGCGTGCCGTCGCCACGAAACCCCCGTTCGACCAGCCACTCGCGGAGGGGCTCTTTGTCAAGTGCGCGCTGCTCGTTGCCCCTGCGGAAGAGCTCCTCGTAGCTATCTGCGTACCAGTAGCGAGAGCTGTCGGGTGTATGGATCTCGTCTATCAGCACAAGCTCGTCGTCGATCACGCCGAACTCGTACTTGGTGTCGACAAGTATGAGGCCACGTTCAGCGGCGACTTGGCTGCCTCGGTCGAACAACTCGAAGCTGGCGGCTGCGGCTCGGTCAAACAGGTCGGCGCCGACCAACCCTTCTTCGATGGCCTCGCCTCGGCTGATGTTCCTGTCGTGTTCCTCGAACTTGGTCGTCGGCGTCAAGATCGGCGACGCCAGGCGTTCGTTCTTACGGAGTCCGTCCGGCAGTGCGTTGCCGGCGACCTCACGCCTTCCCGCCTCATAGTTGAACCACAGCGATGTGCGGGTCACGCCGGTGATATAGCTGCGCACGACGAACTCCAGGGCCACCGGCGCGCACTCCCGCACGCGGACGACATTTGGATCAGGCACGTCCAAGAGATGGTTAGGAATGATGTCGCTCGTCGCCTCGAACCAGTAGTTGGCGACCGCGTTCAACGCCTGGCCCTTGAAGGGAATCGTCCCGTGCAGCCTGTCGAAGGCGGAGACTCGGTCAGTGGTAATGATGGTGCGTACGCCGTCTTGAACGTAGCTGTCGCGCACCTTCCCCAAGTGCGGATCGCCGAGACCGGCGAACGATGTCGATTCCAGCGTTCCCGCCATCTCGCGGGCAATGCGCTCGTCAGAGATCACCCCAGGGCTCCAGTCCAAAGCTAATCATCCACCACAGTGTACGCCGGAGGGTAGTGCCCGTCGAGCGACCCGGGCGGCGTCCGGACGTTCAGGAAGGAAGCCGGGCACAAGGCGCTGCCACAGGCCGCCAAGCCGGTCGGCCAGTACAAGGCCTAGCGCAACGGGAACTTGTGAAAGCAGGGCAGGTCCTGGACCTGCCCTGCTTGCTGAGGACATTCGAAGTCCTGATCAGAACGATCGCTTGCAGCGTGCCTTGCGGTCACGTAAAATCTTCTGGTCATCCACGCGTCGGGCGTGACGAGGAGACTCGACGCGCGGAGAGCCCGAAAGGGCGCACGTTCCGAATCTGGAGCGGCCCGAAACTACGGTCCACATCCGCCGGAGCCTTTTAATCCGTCGGTCCAGGGTTCGAGTCCCTGAGGGCCCACCACACATTAAGCTGAAAGGGCTGGGGGGGCGGCCGTCATAGCGTCGCGGCAAGATTGCGCCATGCTTGCCGGCTGACCCGTCCTCGCGTGCGCTGGTGGGCCATTGCCATGACCGGAATTGAAGCTTCGACCTCTCCCCCTCCCTTGCCGCGCTGGTTCGGACCTAGAGCCAGCC
>JBBDNH010000035.1:0-7817 GCA_040877745.1 Dehalococcoidia bacterium | reverse complement strand
CCCGAGCCGGAGCGGCCGGCCGCGCCGCAACGGCAGGCGCAGTCGCTGCCTGAGAGCTCGGGCGGCGGTCTGGGCGACTGGGTCGCCAGGACGTTCGCGGGCGGAGGCGCCAGAGGGCCGTTGTTCGCCGCGCTTGCGGGAGGGCTGCTCGCCGTGATCATCGTGATCGGCGCGCTCTGCGGCGCGGGCGCGTTCGATGGCGGCGGCGGCGGTGGTGACGTGACCGGAACGCCGACCGTCACGGGATCCCCGACGGTCTCGGAGACGCCGACGGCTTCGCCCAGCGCGACGCCCACCGAGACCGCGACGTTCGCTCCGCTGCCGAGCGCGACGCCGGCGCCGACAGCCGCCCCCGCGCCGACGAACACGCAGCCGCCGCGACCCACCAATACGCCGCGGCCGGCGAACACGCCGCGCCCAACGAACACGCAGCCGCCTCCCGCCGGGACGGTCTCGCCCTAGTCCTCGCCCGCGCGGCGGACGGCGACCTGTCGGAACATCTCCACGACGCCGGTCTGGCGCATCATGAGTTGCCCGACGTTCGGGGCAATGCCGGCGATCGACACGAGCGGGCGTCCGCTGAGCGGCGCGACGATTACCTCGGCCACATTGTGCTGGATCGCCCGCAGCACGGCCTTCACCACCTGCTCCGGCTTCGACGTGCCCGCGATGGCGGGCGCGCTCACGCCGGTCTCAGCCGCGGCGTCCGCGTACATGCCGGCGTCCGAAACGAACCCGGGGCAGACCGCCGAGATACCGACGCCCGTGCCGCGCAGCTCGCCGCGGACCGCGTGCGACAGGCTGACCAGCCCGAACTTCGTCGCCGAGTAGACGGAGTCGTAGGGGATCGGCACTTTGCCCGCCAGCGACGCGATGTTGACCACGTGCCCTCGACCGCGTTCGATCATGCCGGGCAGGACGGCGCGCATCAGGAGCGCGCACGAGGTCAGGTTCGTCGCGATGGCGCTCTCGATGATCGCCGGGTCCAGGCGCGCGAACTCGCCCGTGGGCTCGATGCCCGCGTTGTTGATCAGGACGTCGATCGCACCCAGCTCGCTGGTCGCGCGTTCGACGAGCCGCGCCCGGTCGTCCGCTGAGCAGACGTCCGTTTCGACGGTGATCGTTCGAACGTCGTGGGCCCGCAGCTCCTCCTGAACAGCGAGCAGTCGCGCTTGGTCGCGCGCGGCGAGCGCGATGTTCACGCCTGCGCCGGCCAGCGCCCTGGCGATGTGTGGTCCCAGGCCGCGCGAGCCGCCCGTCAGTACGGCGTTCGCTCCTCGAAGATCGCGCATGGATCCCTCCTCCTGCTAGGTGACGCTCGCCAGCGCATTGTACGACACCTTGGGAGGAGCGGAGGGACGCTTAGCAGAGGTAGATGTCGAGCGGGTTCTCGTTGACGCAGACGGTGAGTTCAACCTCACAGACGCCGCTGCCGCAGCCGCCCGTGGTCGCGCGGCAGCCCACGACCCAGACGCCGCTGGCGTACGAGGCGCCGCACGAGCCGGGGACGACGATGGCGTCGAGCGACGGCTGGCCGAGCACCCAGTCCGCGGCGTAGGCGATGGCCTGGCTCGCGGTGTAGCGTGTATCCGGCGTGGGTGTGTTGGGCGGGCCGACCGGCGGTGATGTCGGCGGAGGAGGCTGCGTGGGCGGCGCGGAGGGGTCGCCGGGGCCGGACGGGTCGTCCGAACACTGGTCGGCGAACCACTCGCGCTCTTCATCGCTGCGGTACGGCGTGCCGGCGATCTCGTCGCAATCGCGACGGTTGAGCGTGGCGGTGGCCTCCGGTGTCGGCGTGCGCGTCGGCGTGGGACTCCGTGTGGGTGCGATGGTGGACGTCGGTCCCGCGGTGGGGCGGGTGATGGAGATCTTGACCTCGGTCGCGGACGCGTCGCCTCCGGCGGCGCTGCTCCCGCCACCTCCGCCGAGCGCGAAGACGGCGACCGGGCCGATGATCGCTACGGCGACGCCGGCGAGCACGACCATGGCCTTCTCGATCGGCGAGAAGGCGAGAAAACGCTCCCACAGGTTGAAGACAGGCTCGAAGACGCCAGTCGACCCGGTAGTGGGGGCCGGCCGGTACGAGGCGGCCTTGGCCAGCTTATCGCGGCGGAGGTTCTTCCAGTCCATGCGCACGTGGCATCCTTTCCACGATCAGTATCGGTTCGGAGGCCCATCCTCCTTAGAGGTGAGTAGCGCGCGCAGAACGGCTCATGTGCATGGGCGTGTTGGCAGAACGAGAGTGTAGGGGCGCGCTCGTGGCGCGAGCGCCGGAACGAGCTACTCGTGCCGTAGCGCTTCGATGGGGTCGAGGCGCGAGGCGCGCCAGGCCGGGTACACGCCGGCAACGAGCCCCGTGATGGCGGCCACAATCAGCCCGACGAGGATCCAGAGCGGCGTCACAGCGTAGGCGTTTTCGCCGCCGATGTTGAAGCGCTCGGCGAACTCCGTCGCGCCGACACCCCCTATCACGCCGAGCAGCCCGCCCAGCGTGGTCACGACGAGCGATTCGACGAGGAACTGCCAGAGGATGTCGAGGCGCTTTGCGCCGATCGCCTTGCGGATGCCGATCTCCCGCGTGCGCTCCGTGACCGAGACGAGCATGATGTTCATGATGCCGATGCCACCGACGACGAGCGAGATGAGCGCGATCGACACGACGAGCACCTGCAGGGAGCGCTCGACCTGGGTGGCCGTGTCGAGGATGTCGCTCTGGGACTGGATCCGGAAATCGGGCTCCTCCACGGCGTGCAGGGCCTGCAGCATGCCCCCGATCTCTTCCTTGGCCTGAGCGGCGCTGCCCCGGTCGTTCAGCTTGATGTTGATCTGGTCGACGTTCGTGCGGCCGCGCGCGTCGCGGATGAACGTGACGCGCGCCTGGAAGGTGGGCATGGGCACGATCATGACGTCGTCCTGGTCGGTGTTCGCGGATGCTCCCTTGCGCTCCATCACGCCGACCACGGTGAAGTTGAAGCCCACGCCGAAGCCGCCGGCGCCGGCGAAGATGCGGATGCTCTTGCCGATCGGGTCCTCTGTGCCGAAGAGCTCGTCCGCGACGTCGGCGCCGAGCACGGTGACAAGCGCCTTCTTGGTGAGGTCCTCCTCGACGAGGAACCGCCCCCGCTCGACGTAGAAGTCACGCACGAACTGGTAGGCCGGCTCCGTGGCGAGCATCAGCGTGCTCCGGTTCTGCCCGAGGTAGATCGCCTGCGCGGTGATGAAGTCCCCGGGGCCGCCCACGGTGCCCTGCGCGGCGATGCTGTCGACGTACTCGAATTCGGCCGCCTCGATCGCGCGCGAGTCCTCCAGGAACAGGCTGGGCCCGGTGCCCGGGATCTCGATGCCGCCCTCTTCGACGGCGCCCGGGCGGATGAACAGGAGATTGCTGCCGAGACCGCTGATCTGGTCGCCAACGCCCTGCTGCGCGCCCTCGCTGGCGGCGGTCAGCGTAATCACCGCCGCGATGCCGATCACGATGCCGAGCATGGTGAGCAACGTCCTGAGCAGGTTGCTCCTCAGCGCGTTGAGCGCGGTAAACAGGATGTCCGTCAGCGTCACGGCGTCGCGGGCTCCGCTACGGGCTCCGCACGATAGATGGGCGCGTGCGGCTCGTCGGACACGATCGCGCCGTCGCGCAGCGCGACGATGCGGTTCGTGTAGTCCGCGACCTCGCGTTCGTGCGTGACGAACGCGATGGTGATGCCCAGCTCGGCGTTCAGGCTGCGGAAGACCTCCATGATGTCGATGCTGGTCTTCGTATCGAGCGCGCCCGTGGGCTCGTCGGCAAGGATGATCGCCGGCCGGCTGACGAGCGCCCGGGCGATGGCGACGCGCTGCTGCTGCCCGCCGGAGAGCTGCGTCGGCTTGTGGTGCATGCGGTCGGCGAGGCCAACGAGGTCCAGCGCCCGGGCGGCCACCTTGCGCCTATTCGTCGCGCCGCGATAGACGAGCGGCAGCGCGACCTGGTCGATGGCGCTGATGCGCGGAAGCAGGTTGAACGACTGGAAGACGAAGCCCAGGTGGCGATTTCGCAGCACCGCGAGCTGGCTGTCGCCCAGGCGGTTCACGTCGACGCCTCCCAGCGTGTAGGTGCCCTCGGTCGGCCGGTCGAGGCAGCCGATGATGTTCATCAACGTCGATTTGCCGGAGCCGGACGGCCCCATGATCGAGAGGAACTCGCCGGAGCCGATCTCCAGGTCGACGCCGGCCAGCGCGCGCACGTGCTGCGTGCCGACGATGTACTCCTTGGTGACGCCCTGGAGCCGGATCATGGTCGGGCTATCTGATGCCGGCCGGGAGCGTCGGGTCTGGCTCGTCCTCGCCGCCGGCGGTGACCAGGAGCGGGATCACGATCACGTCGCCCTCTTCCAGCCCTTCGACAATCTCCACGTTGTTGGTGTCCGACGCGCCGGTGACCACCACGCGCTCCACGGTCGTGCCGTTCTGGAGCAGGTCGACGACCTGGTCGCCGCCGCTTCGCCGGATCGCCCGCGGCGGGATCGCGAGGACGTCAGCCCGCGAGCTGGTGACGATCTGGCCGTTGGCGCTCATGCCGGGGGACGGGCCCTGGGTGTCCGGCGGGATGATGATGGCTGCCTTGACGTCGTACGTCACGACGCCCTGGCTGCTGGAGGGAGCGAGCCCGCGCTCGATCACGCGGAATGGGAACGGCCGGCCCGGCAGCGCGTCGAACAGAGCGATGCCGGTCTGGTCGAGCTCGACGCTCGGATAATCGGTCTCGCCGATCTGCATGTTCAGCACGATCGCGTCCGGCGTCAGCAGGACGATCGGCGCTGCGGTCGGCGCGGCGCTGGCGAACTCGCCCGGCGTGATGTTCACCGCCGCGACGGTTCCGTTGAACGGCGAGATGATCTGGGCCTGGCGCAGGCGGATGCGCGCGGCTTCGACGTTGAGCTGCGCCGAGCGCACGTTCGCCTCCTCCTGCGCGATCTGCGGCTCTCGCGCGCCGCGCTCGGTCTCGTCCAGCACGGCGTTCGCCGCGGTGATGGCGATCTCCGCGATGCGCTCCTGGTCCTCGGCCGCGTCCACGTCGTCCGACTCCGGGTCGTCGAGCAGGTCGTTCAGCCGCGCTTCGGCGGCCTCGAGCCCCGCCCGCGCCTGCCGCACGGCGTCGTCGGCGCGCGCGAAGTCGGCATCGTCGGCGCCCTCCAGCAGGTCTTCCTGGTTCGCGATGGCCGTAGCGAGCACCGCCTGCGCGGAGCGGATGGCGGCGTCGACGCGTGCCATGTCGTCCGCGTCGGGGCCGCCGACGAGGTCGTTGCGAGTCGCGACGGCCGAGAAGAAGGCGGCCTGCGCCGATGCGACAGCATCCTGCGCGTTCGCGAGGTCGTCCGCGTCCGGGCCGTCGAGCAGCGTCTGCAGGTTGAGCTCGGCTGTCTCCAGGCTGCGTTCCGCGGCCTCGACAGCCGCTTCCGCGGCGTCGACCTGCTGGGGCGTCGGTCCCTCCAGCAGGGCGTCCAGGCTGGCCTCAGCCGCGTCGAGCGCCGCCTCGGCCGTGCCGAGCGCGCCCTCGGCGCTGCTCAGGGCGTTGAGCGAAGCGAGGTAGCCCGAGTTCGCCTGGATGAAGGCGTTGATCGGCGAGAACAGGCTCGGGTCGGTGCCGGGATCACCGAGGAGGTCGAGCAGATCGTCCACCTCGCCGATCGAGAGCGGCACGCTGAGCGGGTTGCATGCAGGCTCGCCCGGCGCCAGGTTGCAGAACGCCGCTCCTGCCGCGAGGACCGAAGACCTTGCCGCGTTGACGTTGTTCTCCGCGTTGTCGACGGCGGACTCGGCGTTCTCGACAGCCTGCTCGGCGGACTGCACCTGCGCTTGCGCCGCGGCGAGCTGCGCGGAGTCCGGCCCCGAGGTGAGCTGATCGAGCGTCGACTCCGCGTTCGCCAGGTTCGCCTCGGCGGAAGCGACGGCCTGTTGCGCGGATGCGAGCTGGGCGGCCGTCGGGCCGTCCAGCAGGGTCTGCAGGGCGCGCTCCGCCTGGTTGAGCGCGGCTTGCGAGGCGGCGACGGCCTGGTCGGCCTGCGCGATCTGCGCCGCGCTGGGGCCGTCCAGCAGCGACTGGCGGTCGCGCTGGGCCTGGTCGAACGACGCCTGCGCGGAGATCACGACCTGGTTCGCGCTGGCGATTTCGGCAGCGGATGGCCCGTCGATCAGGCGCTGGCGGTCTCGCATCGCCTGGTTAAGCGCGGTCTCCGCCGAGACCATAGCCTGTTGCTCGGATGTGAGCTGGATATCCGTGGGGCCGTCGAAGAGGTCGTCGAGGGCGCGCTGGGCGTTATCGAACGCGACCTGCGCCTGGATGACGTTTTGGTTGGCCTGCGCCAGCTCGGCGTCCGTCGCGCCTTCGAGCAGCAACTGCAGGCGGGCCTGCGATGCCGCGAGACTCGCCTCGGCTGCGGCGACCGCGTTGTCTAGCTCGTCAGCCTCGAGCGCGGCGAGCACGTCGCCCTCCTGGACGACATCCCCGACCTCGACGTTGATCTCGTCGACCTTGCCCGTGCTGCGGAACGTGAGGTCGCTGATCAGCTGCGCGTCGGCGACGCCGGAAACGATGAGGTTGGCGTTGATCGTTGCCCTGCCGACGGCGAACTCCTCGGTCGGCCGGGTCGTCTCCTCGTCATCCCTCAGGAGGAACGCGTACACGGAGACGCCCGCGACCACGGCGGCGACGATCAGCACGCCGAGCGTGGTCAGGCGGCCGCGCCAGGGACTCTCTTTGATGACAAACTCGTCCGCGAAGCTGCTGCCGCCCACCGGCTCGCCGCGCGGCCCGCCCGGCGGCTGCGGCGGTGAGCCGCCCGACCCCGCACCACCCCCGCGAGGGGAGAGCGTGTACAGGGCGATGCTTGCGATGGCCCCGAGAAGCGCCAGGAAACCGATGACGATCAGCCGACCGCGGTTGCGTCCCGCGCGCGCGGCTAGCCGTCTTCGTATGACCATAAATCCCCACCTCCACCAGTCACAGCGAAACGCTGAACGACGTTCAGATTAGTCTGCCACAGACACGAACGTTAACGCAAACGGCAGCCATGGCGTGCTGTCAGCCTAGAACGGAGCGCCCGCGGAAGTGTTTCGAAAGTGTGACAACAAGGGAGACGCTGCGGCCCTAGTAGCGCACGACGACAAGCTGGTCCGCAGCCGACTCCGGCGCCCAGAGCTCGCCGGGACGGCCCAGGAGCTGTCGCACGTCGCCCGGGGAGCTCGGCAGGGGGAACGAGGTGAAGGCTTCGGTCTCCGGGTCGAACTGCACCAGCGCGTTCGCGCCGAAGTCGCTCAGCCACACCAGGTCGCGGTCGTCGACGTAGACCGCGTAGGCGCGCGGCGACTCGCCGGGGAGCGCCCACTCGTCCCACGTCTCGGATGCGGGATCGTAGACAGCCACCTGGCCGGCGTTCCACTCGCTCACCCAGATGCGGCCGGTGGAGTCCGACCAGACGCGGCGTGCGCCCTGGCCGGCTGTCGGCGGCTCGAGGATGATGGCGTCGCCAGTATCAAGATCGATCCTGCCGACGTAGCTGCCGGCGAGCGACGCGTAGTAGATCTCGCCGCCGGGCGTTGCGGCGATGCCGTACGGCCCCGGCCCGCGCGGCGCATCGAAGACCTGCATCTCCTCGGTCGCGGGATCAAGGACGCCGTAGATGCCGCTCTGCCCTGTGAACCAGATGCGTCCGCGGCCATCGAAGGCGGCGGTGTTCAGGTTCGCGCCGGGCCGGTCCGTGGGGAGCGGGAAGACGCTCACGCCGTCCGTCTCGGCGTCGACGCGCACGATGGCGTTGAGGCCGCTGTCGGTCACCCACGCG
>JBBDNH010000034.1:0-7868 GCA_040877745.1 Dehalococcoidia bacterium | reverse complement strand
CTTGCCGCCGTAGCGCTTCTGGTCGCCGTCGCGCAGCTCGACCGCTTCGTGGGCGCCCGTGCTAGCGCCGGAGGGCACGGCCGCGTTGCCGCGCGCGCCCGTATCGAGCGCGACTTCGACCTCGAGCGTGGGGTTGCCACGCGAATCGAGGATCTCGCGCGCGTGGACCGATGCGATCTTCACGAAGGTACCTCGAAGATATACATCGACCCGCTCCCGGTGGCGACGAGCTTCCCCTTGTCGTCGCGCACCTTCGACTCTAGGAACGCGATGTTCCGGCCCTGACGCACGGTCTCCGTCTCGACCGTAAGCGTGCCCTCGCGGACGGCGGAGAGGTAGCTCACCTTCACCTCGATCGTCGTGCAGGCCTGGTTCTTCGGCAGGTTGGGCTGGACGGCGCCGCCCATGCTGTAGTCGATCAGCGTGTAGATGACGCCGCCGTGGAGCACGCCGTTCGGGTTGTGCCAGGCCGGGTCGACGGTGAGCGACATCCGGCTCTTGCCGGGCTCTCGTGCGACTGTGGCCATACCGAGCATGTCGCCCAGCGGCCCGACGCTCTGCTCGCCTTCGAACGCAAGTTGCTCGCGGCGCATCATCGCGAGCCAGCTGAGCACGGTCCGGGCCTGCTCCGGCGAGAGGGCGTCGACGGCAGCGAGCAGCTCGTCGCGGGGGCTGTCGCTCATGCGACGACTCCCTGCGCGGCCTCGATGGCCCGCTCGACGGCCTCGATGGGGTCGTCGACGCGGAGGATACGCGTCTCCTCGATGCCATCGGCGTCGATCAGGCGCCAGGTGCCGATGCCGACGACGGGCTTGCCGTGGACGAGCGCAATCGCGATCTCCGAGAGCGTCCCATAGGAGCCATCGACGGCGATGACGGCGTCGGCGGAGAGCACAACGATGACATTGCGCGCCGCGCCGAGGTTGGTGACGACGGGGAACTCGACGAACTCGTTCATGTCGCCGCGGGTCGGCCCCGGCAGCACGCCTATCGTATGGCCGCCCACCTGCCGGGCGCCGCGACAGGACGCCTCCATCACGCCGCCGCGGCCGCCGCAGATGAGCGTGTGGCCGCGCTGAGCGATCTCCCGGCCGACGGCCTCGGCCGTGGGCAGCACGCCGGCGGGCGGGTTGTCGCCCCCGATGACGGCGATGATCATGGCGAGGCCATGGTAGCGGCGCTGGAAGCTGGAGGCTAGAGGCTGGCTATTTCTGGCCGTGGATGACGACGTGGAAGGGCGTCATGTCGAACGAAGCGACGTTGCGATAACCATGCCTGTTCAGCAGATCGACATAAGCCTGGGTCGGCAACAGCTGGTCGTCGATCTGAGCCTCGAAGAACTGGATGCCCGACATGACGCGAGCGGGCACCGTGCGGCAGTCTTCGTCGGACTCCGGGAATGGCATGTCCGAAATCACGAAGAGGCCGTCCGGCTTCAGCGCCCTGTGCACGTTCTGCGCGACCTTGTCGAGGTCGCGGCACTCATGCATCGAGATATTAATGAAGGCCAGGTCGTACTGGCCGTCTTGGTCGAATTCCTCAAGTGTGCTGTGGACGAGCGATGCGCGGTCCGCGATGCCCTCGTTCGCAAGCAGCTCCTGCACCAAGCCAAGCGAGTACTGGTCGCCATCGAGGCCGGCCAGCGTGATCTTCGGGTAGGCGGCGGCGAACTTGACCAGGCCGAATCCGGCCCCGCAGGCCAAATCGAGCACGTGAGCCCCGGCTTCCAGGCGTTCAGCCAGGCCGGGTATCTTCGAGAGGCCCCCCGGGATCATCCGCGTGTAGAAGGGACGGCCGGTGCCGCTGACGGATTTGACGAACTCAGGGCCGCATTCGTTCCACCAGAGACGCTTGCCAGACTCCAGCTTGTCCGCGAACGAATCGAACATCTCGGGCTGGCTGAGCGTCATCGGCACGGCGCCAACGTAGCCCGGGAAGTCGGGGGTGAGCAGCAGCTTGTCCATGTGCGGCGCGAGCTTGTAGCGCCCGTCCGCCTCTTTCTCCAATACCTCCGCAGCGAACGCTGAGCGGCACCAGACCATGGAGTAGACCTTGTCGATGCCCCTGTTTTCGGCGAGCTGGTCGCTTGTCATTGGTCCCTCGGCGAGTGTCTCGAACAGGCCGAAGCGCAGCCCGATGACGATGGTGCGCGCGCCAACGTAGCCGGCAACGTGGGCGAGGATCTTGCCTGCTTGCTGCTGGACTTCCTCGGGAGCTGGTGCCTGGGTCATCTGGCTGAACCTCCTTTATGCGTCGTGGGGACGCTGACAGCGTACACGAGAGGCGCGCACTTAGCCCAGCACGAACCTACGCGATTCTATGAGCTGACCTCCGCCACGCACTCCATCTCGACCAGCAGGCCGGGGAGCGCCAGGCCGCTCACGCCGAGGGCCGAGCGCGCGGGCGGGTCGTTCGGGAAGTACTGTGCGTAGACCTCGTTCATCTTGGGCCAGAGCGCCATGTCCGTGATGAAGACGGTCACCTTGACGACGTCCTCCAGCGTGGCGCCGGCGCACTCGAGGACGGCCTTGATGTTGTCCAGCGTGGCGCGAGTCTGCTCCTCGATGCCGTCGACGAGCTTGCCGTCGCGCACGCCGACCTGCCCGGATAGGAAGAGCAGGTTGCCGGTGCGCACGGCGTCGGAGAACGGATAGGGAAGCTCGTTCGGGTAGGTCTGCTTGGGCATCAGGTGCTCCTCTAAGCGGGCGCACAGCCGTGCGCCCCTACGATCTCATGCGCACAGCCGTGCGCCCCTACGATCTCACGCGCACAGCCGTGCGCCCCTACGATCTCATGCGCACAGCCGTGCGCCCCTACGATCTCATGCGGCCAGCCGTGCGCCCCTACGATCTCACGCGCACGGCCGTGCGCTTCTACGATCTCATGCGCGCGCGGCCTGCGCCCCTAGGGCGTCGTCGAGACAGTGTACCGATAGCGCGCGGGTTCCGTCGTGCCGTCCGTGACGGCCATGACGACGACCACGGCCGTCTGGTACTCCGAACCGAGGCCGTCCAGCGTGATCCGCGCGTGGTTGTCGGCGTCGAGCTCGATCGCCTCCACGCCCGGCGGCGAGGTCATCTTGATCAGCCGGAGCTCGAAGCGCTGGGGCAGGCGTTCGTCCAGGATACGGAAGCCCTCGCGATGCCAGCCGCCGACGTCGCGCTCGGCGTCGTCGATGAAGCCGATCACCGGAACGGCGATGTCGTCGATCGCCCAGCCGGGGCGGTTCAGCCCGGCGTCCGTGACGTATTCGAAGCGCAGCAGGATGCGCGAGCCGGCGAACGGCGTCAGGTCGATGCGCTCATCGACCCAGCCCGGCTCGTCGCCGCTCTCGCCGGAGTAGCCGGGGCCGTAGCTCGACTTGGTCGGGTCGTCGGTCGTCGTGTGGCGGCCGGCGAGCGCCTGCCAGGTCTCGCCGGCATCCTCCGAGACGGCCACGTAGCCGAAGTCGTACCAGCGCTCGATGTCGAACCAGGTGCGGAAGGTGAGCGTGGCCTCGCTCACGCCGGTGAGGTCGAGGTCGCGGGTGAGGGTCGCGTCGATGCTGTCGCCGCGGCCGGACCACCAGAACGCGCCGCCGGCCTCCTCTTGCGCCGCCAGGTAGGCGACGTCAACCTCGCCATCGAACTCGAACGCCGGCTCGCCCGCGAAGTCGCCCGCGGCCAGCTCGAAGTAGTCGGCGCCGAACTGGTGGACGGTGCTCGATTCGCCGCCTTCACCATCAAGGATGATCGTCGCCGGGGCGCTCACCTCCAGCTCGCCGTAGCCGTAGGGGCCGGATGGCAGATCGAGGAAGTTCGCGACGGCCCAGCCGGCCGCGATCTCAGCGAAGGAGCGGTCTGAGTCGACCGCGCTGAGGAACGCCTCGACGCCCTGCACGCTGTTCCCAGCTTCGGCGGCGAGGCGCCTGGGCCGGGCGCTGGTCTGCTCCAGCAGGTAGGTCATGAAGAGGTGGCTGGCGGCGTAGTGAGCGCCGCTTTCGCCAATCGACTCCCACGAGGTGAGCGGGAGGTCGGGACGGTCGAGGAACGAGCCGTAGCTTCGGCTGCCGCCCACGAGTGCCGCGGCGACCTCCGAGAGTCCCTCGTTCACCCAGTTGGACTCGTCGGGGTCGAGGCGGCGATGGATCAGGTGCTGGAGCTCGTGTGCGAGCAGGTCCGCGTAGCCGGGCGAGCCGAGCGGCCTGACGCCGATGTCCAGGTAGACCATATCGCGCTGGTTGCTGAGCGGCACGACGGCCCGTGGGTAGCCGTCGGAGTCGGAGACGTAGCCGCCGACCGCGGAGCCGAGGCCGGCGTGGAGGACGACGATGCGCGGGTCGCCGTCGACGCCGGGGTTCGGCGGCGGCCCGAACGCACCGACGACCACCGGCCAGACATCGTCCTCCAAGGCGCGGACGGCGGCCTGGACCTCGTCGTCGGGGACGCCCGTACCCACTTCAACGAAGACGTAGGCGTGCTCCGAGATGGCGCGCAGCTCGGCATCGACCACCACCGAGTCCGGCGGCACGTCCGGGTTCCCCGAGAGATGGAAGACGTTGAACGGCAGGACGTCGCCAACGGAAGGCGGCGGCAGCTCAACGGTGGGCGAGAGATCGGTCAGGCCGCGATAGCGCCGGGCGAGGTCGACCAGGTCGCGCTCGGCGGGCTGGTTGCCGCCGCTGGAGGCGGGCGGCGGCGTGGCCGTGGGGACGCCGGGCGTGGGAGTGGGCGTGGAGGCGGCGTCGCCGCCTCCGCACGCAGACGCGACGAGCAGTGCGCCACAAAGAAGAGCCGCCCAACGGCGGCTCTTCTGGAATCGGCGCGCTGTTCGCCGGCTAGCCGGCTCTGGGGTGCGCCTGCTCGTAGACGCGACGGACGTGCTCGTCGGTGAGGTGCGTGTAGACCTGGGTGGTGGAGATGTTGGCATGTCCGAGGAGCTCTTGCACGTTGCGCAGCGGAGCGCCGCCTCTCAGCATATGGGTGGCGAAGCTGTGCCGCAAGGAGTGCGGGGTGACCGGCTCTTCGATCGAGGCCTCCTTGGCGTACTGCTTGAGGATCAGCCAGAAGCCCTGTCGCGTGAGCCGCTCGCCGCGCCGGTTGACGAAGAGCGCGCGCTCCTTCTTGACCTTCACCAGCTTCGGCCGGCCCTCGTTCAGGTACGCGATCAGCGCCCGCAGCGCCTGCGCGTGGATGGGCACGGCGCGCTCCTTAGCGCCCTTGCCCAGGCAGCGCGCGGTGGGGCTGCGCTTGTCGAGCGAGATGCTGTCGAGGTCGAGCGAGACGAGCTCGGTGACGCGCAGGCCGGTCGCGTAGAGCAGCTCGAGCATCGCCTGGTCGCGCAGGGCCTCGGGCGTCTTGCGCTTGGCGGGCTGCTCGAGGAGCTCGTCGACCTGCTGGACGGAGAGCGGGCGCGGGAGCGTCTTGCCGACGCGCGGCGACTCCAGGCTCTCGGTCGGGTTGTCCTTGATGGCGCCCTCGGCGTGGAGGAACTGGAAGAACGACTTCACGGCGGCGACCTTGCGCGCGACGGAGGCGCCAGCGTAGCGACGGTCCTTCAGCTCGGTGACGAAGCCGACGATGGTGTCCTTGTTGATCTTGCGCCAGTCGGTCGGGTGGCCGTTGCGGCCGTTCGTGGAGCCGTTATGGCCGTTCGAGGAGATAAAGGTCTGGAACTGCGAGAGGTCGTTCCGGTACGCGGCGATGGTGTTCTCTGAGGCTCCTTTCTCGGCAGACAGGAAGTGGAGAAAATGGCCAATGCGATCGTCCATGACGCTGACCTCACCTCATTGGGGCTACGCTACCGGGGCCTGGGGATGACAGACGCTATTGTAGTCGCGGTGGCGACCGCTGTCCAGACCGCGGCAAGGCAACGACATAAAGATTTGCAAGATAATCTTTCCACAACGCCCGGAAGATCTGATCAGCCGCTGCGCCCGTGACCGGCGTGGCGCGCGAACGAGGGCCGGCTGTCCACAGAGGTTATGATCGACCGGGGGGGGCGGCAGGGTGGGTGGAGCGGTCGCACTCTGAGGCCTCATTCCTGAAAGCGGCCGGCTCGCATGTAACGTTCGTTATGGTTGGCGCGATGATATACTGATCTGCCCCGCGCGAAAGGAGCGAACGCGATGGTCACCAGCAAGGCTACGAGGAACACCGTCCAGGACGCGAACGTCTCGGTGCCGCGTCTCTTCGACGACGACCGCGCCCGTCGCGCGTGCGACGTCTTCGGCTTCACGGGCGACGAGAAGGTCCAGATGGCGGGCGACATCAACATCACGTGGGCCTATCCCGGCCGCGTGGTCGCGTGGCACCGCCACGGGCGCCAGACCGACCACTGGTTCGTCATCAAGGGCTACCTCAAAGTCGGGCTGCTGGACGACGACGGCACGCATCGCTGGGTCTATCTCGGCGAGAACGACCGCCGCGTACTCAGCATTCCGCCGGGCGTCTGGCACGGCTACATGACCCTGGGAGACGAGGAGGCCGTGCTCATGTACTACATCACCTCCAAGTACGATGAGCAGAACCCGGACGAGGAGCGCATGACGCTCGAAGAGGGCGGCGTCGACTGGTCGGTGCCGGTCAAGTAGCGTCGTCAGCCCTTCCATGGCCAGAGAGACCGCAGCCGAACCGCAGACCCAGCAGCGCGCCGGTCGCGACTACACGCGGTTCATCATCCTCAGTGGGCCGCGCACGGGCTCGCACCTGCTGGCCGAGGGGCTGAACTCCAGCCCGGCGATCACCTGCTTCGGCGAAGTCTTCAACTTCAAGCTCGCCTACATCATGTACGCCGTGGAGGGCTACGATCCCTCCGACCCGGATGCGCTCGCCCTCCAGCAGCGCGACCCCGTTGGGTTCCTCAACGAGCGCATCTACGGCGAGTATCCGCAGGCTATCCGCGCCGTCGGCTTTCAGTACCACTACGGCCACGTCTACGGCTTCCCCGGCCTGTTTGACGAGCTGGCCGGCGACACGGAGCTACGCATCCTGCACCTCAAGCGCCAAAACGTGCTCCGGATGCTCGTGTCGCTCAAGCTGGCCAAGACCACGGGAGTCTTCCACAAGCGCGAGCAGCGTCGCTTCACGGCCGCGAGCGTCGCTAGAGCGCTCCGCAACCCGATGCGCGCCGCCGGCAGACTCGGCGCAATGCTCCGCGCGCCCGAACCGTCCGAGGCGCCTCCTCGCGTTCAGGTAGCAGTGACGCTGGACGAGCTCAACGACTACGTCGATGCGACCGCCGCCTCGGCCGCGTCTCTGGAAGAGCGCTTCCAGGACCACCCCATGCTGACGGTGCTCTACGAGGACCTGGCGCGCGACCGGGACGTCGTATTCGCGAAGGCGCAGTCGTTCCTGGGGATCGAGCCGGCTCCGCTCCACGTCAACTTGCAGAAGCAGAACCCGCAGCCGCTCCGCGAGCTGGTCGCCAACTACGACGAGCTAGCGGCGTCGCTCCGCGACTCGCCCGGCGCCTGGATGCTGGATAGCTAGCTTCAGCCTCCGCTCTTCCTTGGCCGCCAGACGAAGACCATCACGTCCGCGTGCTTCGGGACGCGCATGGCGATGCGGTTGACTGCGCGCAGCATCAGGCTGTGGATCGACCGCGGGAGCAACCGCAGCATGCTGCTCCAGCCGGGGAAGCCCCAGAGCAGCGAGACGCCGTAGCTCTCCGCCTCGTCGAAGCACGGCTCGCCCAGCGCCTGCGTGTTCGCGTAAGTGCACTCGTAGGTGTGCTGCAGCGGCACCGGGCTGTCCCACAGGAAGTGCGTCGTGCGAGCGCGTGGCCACACAGCGCGCACGAGCTTGTAGAGCAGCCGGCTCGCGCGCACGGTCGCGCCGCCGTAGTTGTTCGCGCTGACCACGGCGCGGCCCTGGCCGTCCAGCACACGG
>JBBDNH010000033.1:0-1487 GCA_040877745.1 Dehalococcoidia bacterium | reverse complement strand
CCAGCTTTGGGGGGGGGGGGCCCGCTTTTCTGCACCCTATGGCATGATCGCTCAGCCGTGACCGACATCCTCGACATCGAACGCGTGCAGTCGCTGCTCACGACCGGCTCGGTCGGCCGTCATATCTCGTATGAGGCGTCCGTCTCTTCGACCATGGACGTGGCGAAGCGGCAGGCCGAAGCCGACCCGCCGGTCGGTGGCGCCCCGGACGGGGCCGTGGTCATCGCCGAGGAGCAGACGGCCGGGCGCGGACGCCTGGGTCGCACGTGGGTATCGCCGCCCGGCGTCAACCTGTACTTCACGATCATCCTGCGCCCGGAGCTCGCGCAGCTGCGCGAGCTCGCCGTGATCGGGCCGCTCGCGGTCTGCCAGGCGATCGAGGAGACCACCGCGCTGCTGCCCCGCATCAAGTGGCCGAACGACGTCGTGATCGACAATCGCAAGGTGTGCGGAGTGCTACCAACGTCGGAGGTCGAGGACGAGCGCGTGCTCTACGCGCTCGTCGGCATCGGGATCAACGTGAACCTCGACGTTGCGGCGCACGGCGAGATCGCCGAAATCGCGACGAGCCTGCACCAGGAGCTCGACCACGAGGTCTCGCGCGAGGAGGTCCTGGCAGCCACGCTGAACCACTTCGAGACGCTCTACAGGGCGCTCTGCGACGGCCAGGTCGTCTCGGTCGCCTGGAAGCAGCGGCTGGACACGCTGGGGCGGCCGGTGCGCGTCGAGATGGCGGGTGGCGTGGTGGAGGAAGGCACGGCGGTCGACGCCGACTCCGATGGCTCGCTCATCGTCCGCCGTGACGACGGCAGCCACGTGCGCCTGGAGGCGGGCGAGGCGTTCGCCCGCGAGGGGTAGAAAACCCCCTACGCCCCGCTGGGTCAGGGTTACGGGTCACGGGCACGCTCGAACTTCGAGCTTCGAACCTCGAACTTCGAGGTCAGGCCTCCAGGAACTCCCGCACGACCTCGTTGAACTCGTCCGGGTGGCTCCAGGGGAGGCCGTGGCCGGCGCCGGGGACGACGTGCGTGCGCGTGTCTTCGATGCCGGCCTCCAGCGAACGGGCGAAGCGCAGCGGCGTGGTGATGTCGTCCTCGCCGAAGAGGAGCAGCGTGGGCGCGGCGATCTGCCCCAGCCGGTCATCGGAGACGAAGTCGATCGTTGCCTCGATCTGGCGCGCGTAGGCCGCGTTCGACTGCGGGTTCGCGTCCTTGAGCAGCGCCGTGATCACGCCTTCGATGTATTCCGGCCGCCCGTAGTCCTGGTGCGTGTACGCCCACGGCAGGGTGAGCCGGTGGAACTCCTCCGCGCTGAGCCGCTCGCGCAGGAGCACGCGGCCGCGGAACATCGCGGCGGCGCGCGCGTCGCGCGAGGTGTACGTGTTGCAGAGCACCAGCTTGCGCACGCGCTCCGGATAGCGGATCGCGACCTCCTGGGCCTGCGCGCCGCCCATCGAGAAGCCGACGACGTGCGCCCGCTCGACGTCG
>JBBDNH010000032.1:0-7887 GCA_040877745.1 Dehalococcoidia bacterium | reverse complement strand
CGCTCCCCTACCTGAACGACGCGCTCGCGACTCAGGACGCCATCGACACGTGGACGGAGGCGTCGGTCGCTGCGCACCGCCAGCGGCTGGCCGCGCTCGAGGCGAACGGCGTGGTGACCGCGTGGGAGGCGCCGCTGCCGCCGACGGGGTCGATCATGCCCGGCGCCACGGTGACGTTCTACTCGTGCATCGGCAACGGCTTCTGCGGCGCGATGGCGACGGGCGAGCAGGTATTCGAAGGCGCAGCCGCCTGTAGCTACGACCTGCCGTTCGGCACGCGCTTCATCGTCAACGCCGACCCCAACCAGCGGGTCTTCACCTGCCTCGACCGCGGCGCGCTGGCGGCGACGTGGGTGGATGTCTGGTTCTACGACGCGGCGGACGGCTGGGCGTGGCAGTCGATCGTCGGGACGCGCAGCGACATTACGATCGTCGACTAGCGGACGGGACGCAGCGAGGGAGCGCGGCGAACCATTCGGTTCTCCCCGCGGCGGGCCATGTGGTCCGCCGCTTTTGTCTTCGCCAGTTGCGAAGCTGCAACGGCACCCATTGCCTGATCTAGCCAACGGTTCTAGACTATAGGGGAACAAACGTAACGAACGGAGGTTCGGGCTTGACGGCACTCCTCCGAATCTGCTTCGAGTAGCGGTATCCGTTCGTCTAGAATGAAGGTGGCGAGGAGGACATGGAAAAGACCAGGAAACGGATCAGTGACAAGAGCATACTCTCCGTCATCGGCGATCCGAGAGCGGTAGATCGCGAGTTGGCGGGGTTCCGGCGGAGCGCCCGTCGTCTGTCCACCAACAGACCCCGATTCATCGACAAGTATCCTTCGTTGTGGGTTGCGGTCCATGAAGGGCGCGTTGTTGCGCAGGGTGAGACGTTCAGTTCCGTCATGGCCCAGATCGACAAAGAAGGGTTGCCCCGAAAGAGCACGCTCGTCAGGCGGATCGACCGCAACCCGCGCACGATGATCCTGTGACCCTCAGGGGTCGGTTTGGCAACACGAGCGGACGGCCCTACCTTGAGGGTCGTCTGCATTTACCTCGCCTTGGCATTACGAGCGATGTGTCGTTCTGCGTTGACACAGGAGCCGACTCTCGTTCCAAGTGCTTGACGCGGACTACACGGTTCCTTTGGCCGGCGAACCCCATAGCGCTTCCTGAAGCGAGTACGCCAGCGCGCTTCCGCCGTTCGCCACAACGCCCAGCGCCACGTTTAGCCAACTGGACTGGT
This sequence comes from Dehalococcoidia bacterium, assembly GCA_040877745.1. Lineage (GTDB taxonomy): Bacteria > Chloroflexota > Dehalococcoidia > DSTF01 > RBG-16-68-14 > JBBDNH01. The sequence continues at coordinate 6,651 of JBBDNH010000032.1, read as the reverse complement.
GGCAGTCTACCTTCCGTATTTCTCTTCCCGCACTACCCGGGCGAGGCGCGCGCCACGCCGCGGGCCGGCGGGCTGGTGGCCTGCTGGGCGACTGGCCTGAGGTCGCGGTCCGGCTGACGGAAGCAGTACCAGAGCCCGGCGAGCGCGATGGGGATCAGTCCGAGCGCGGTCACCTGCGGCGTGCTGAGTCCGGCGAACACGTCCTCGCTATCCAGGCGGAGCTCGCTCACGCCGAAGCGCATGAGCGAGTAGAGCAGGATGAAGCTGAAGAAGATCACGCCGTCCTTCTGGATCATGCGCAGGATGAGGAAGAGCAGACCGAAGATGAGCAGGTCGCCGACCATCTCGTATCCAACGGCCGGGTGCTGCGCGCAGAGCTGGCTGGTGTCGATACCGAAGAGCGGGTCGATGCCGCACTGGGGATGGCCGAGCACGCTGGGGCTGTTCAGGTTGGTGTAGCGCACGGCCCAGGGCAGGCTGGAGACCTCGGAGAAGTGCTCGCCGTTGATCAGGTCGCCGATGCGGCCGATGGCCATGCCGAGGATCGCGCCGAACGCGGCGACATCGAGGCCGCGGCGCAGCGGAATCTTGCGCAGCCAGCCGTAGACCAGCCCGCCGGCGATGCCGCCGAGGACGGCGCCGTAAATCGAGATGCCGCCCTCGTTGATGCGAAAGATGTCGACCACGCTGTCGAGGCCGGACTCGCCCCAGTTCTCTGCGACGAAGAGCGCGCGCGCGCCCACGATGCCGCTCGGGATGGCGATCAGCGCGACGCTGTAGACGTCGTCGTCGATGAAGCCGAGGCGCCGGGCGACGAGCACGGCGACGTAGACGCCGGCCGCGATGCCGACCGCGGTGAAGACACCGTGCCAGGTGAGCAGCAGGTCCCCGAACTCCTGGATCTCGGGGTCGATGCCAATGTTAATCGTCAGCAGGGCGAGGGCGCTCAGCATCCTTCTCCTTCTCCGGCTCCGCCTCTATCGTGGCAGCGCCCAGCTCCTGTAGCAAGTGCTTGGTCTCCGACTGAAACACCCCCCGCCGCTCCGCCAGCCCGACGATCACCGTTTCGTCGCGCGTCACGCGACCCCAGAGGCGCAGCCTGGGCAGGTAGAACGTCACCACCAGCCCGAACAGCAGCAGCCCGGCGGCCGCCCAGATGAAGTTCGCGCCGGGGTCCTTGCGCACCTCGATGCCGGCGAACTCGCGCCGGCCCTCGAACGCGTACTCGCGGCCTCCGATGACCACGGGCTCGTCTGTCGAGAGCGTGAGGGCGCTTCCCTCCGCCGGGCCGAGGAGCGTGAGATAGGGCTCGCCGGCGTCCGTCTCTGAGAGCACGACGAGCGAACGCGCGCTGTCCCCGGGCACGCCCGGCGCAACGACCGACGGCAGGCCGACGGCCTCGATGAAGCTCCACTCCAGCCCGCCGGCGCGCTGCGACTCGCCCTCGGGCAGCACGAAGCGGGCCTCCTCGTTCTCGCGCTCGTATACGATCAGGCTCCACGCCTCCTCAGCCCCGGCATCCTGGCGCACGCCGACCCAGAACTCGCGGCCGTCGCCGGGAACGGTGATCAGCGTACCGCTCGTCTCCTCAACGAAGTCGGTGGGCACGATCACGTCGTTTAGGAGCAGGTCGCCATCCGCGTCATTGACCCTGATCGAAGGCGCCGGCACGAGCTCCTCCAGCGCCAGGACCTCGCTGTAGAGCGTGTTGCCGCTCCCGGCGTCGCGGACGCGCAGCGCGGCGCCCTCGCCGAAGTAGCCGGCCTGGTGGAAGCGATAGCCGCCGTAGGAGAGCGGGTCGTTCACCGTGGCGACGCCGCGCGCGACCTCCTCGCCGCGCTGGTAGATCACGAGCTGGGAGCGATAATCGCTCGGGATGCCGGTCTCGTCGTCGAACCGGCCGACGGCGTCGACGACTTCGACCTGCATCTGATTGGGGTGGCTGACGGGGAAGACCGGACTGCTTGTGCCCTCCGCGATGAGCAGCGCCTGCGTGTAGCCGCCCGTCTGCGAGACGACGGCGCCGACGAGGAAGAGCACAAGCGCGAGGTGGCTGGCGAAGGTGCCGAACTGCGCCCAGGCGAAGCGGTCGGCGAAGAGGTAGGTCGCGCCGGCCTGCTCGATCTGCCGCACACGGAAGCGCCGGCTGCGCAGGACGGCCTCGACCGAGGCCGCGGCGTCCGCACGCTCCGGCGTGGCGAGCGCGAGGCGGTTCGCCGCGCTTTCGAAGAAGCTGTTCGGCACCAGCTCCCGCGGGCGGGCGACGTTGCGCCAGACGCTGACCGAGCGGTCCACGCTGTAGACGATCACGGACGCCGCGAGCAGACCGAGCCCCGCAAGGAACCACCACGTCGAGACGACGTTGAACAGCCCGACGCGGTGCATCGACTCGGTGAACGGGCCGAACTTGCCGCGCTCGGCCTCCAGCCAGGCGTCGACCGCGGCCGGGCTGCCTTCGATGCTGCTGGGGATCTGCGGCAGCAGGACGGCCACCAGCCCGGCGACGGCGAGGAAGCCGATCAGCGCGAGGGCGAACTGGCCGGACGCGAGCAGGCGCCAGCACCAGAACAGCAGCTCCGAGCCGCGGGCAGGGCGCAGGACGCGCTGGGCGGTCTCGACGCTGGCCATCAGCCGGCCTCCTCCGGCGCGATGAGCGCCACACGCTCGTCCAGCATCTCCCCGGTCAGCGGCCCGTAGCGCAGGGCCTGGATCACGCCCGAGGCATCGATGAAGTAGCTGGTCGGGATGCCCTCGATGGGCCCGCCCAGGCGCCAGACCCCGGACAGCTCGCCGTCCACGTCCACGACGATTGGGAACGTAATCCCGAACTCGGCCGCGAAGTCGAGCGCCGTCTTGTCGCTCTCCTGGAGGTTCACGGCGACGATCTCCAGCCCGGACGCGCTGTAACGCTCGTAGGCGGCCACCAGCTCGGGCATCTCCTGGCGGCAGGGGGCGCACCAGCTGGCCCAAAAATTGAGCAGCACAGGGCGGCCCTGGAGGTCGCTGAGGCGCAGCGTGCCACCCTGTGGCCGCTCGAGGATGAAGTCGGGCGCGGCGCGGCCGACCTCGACCGCCGGCTCGCGGCCGGTCGCGTTGAGCGCGGCCGGCAACTCGACGACGCCGTAGTCGTCGCTGGCGCTAGAGTCGCCGCGCCACTGCCAGTACCAGAGCCCGCCGAGGATCACGGCGAGGATGCCGAGCGGCAGCACGACCGACCGCAGCAGGCCCGACCACGGGCGGCGCGGCGCCGCCTCCGCGAGGCTTTCTTCGGCCGGCAACGGGACGCGTTCTTCCATAGGGCTACGGCTGGAACGCCTCCTCGTAGAGGGTGCGCACGGCGTCCGGCGGGCGGCCTTCGCCGAGGTAGCCTTCGCCGATGCGGATCTCGAAGTGGAGGTGGACCTCGGTGTCGGGAGCGGTGACCGACTCCGGCGTGCCGGAGTCGCCCACGTAGGCGATGACGTCGCCCGTCTGGACGAGCGACCCGACGACGATGTCCTCGGCGATGCCGTTGAGGTGGGCGTAGCGAGTGACAATGCCGTCGCCGTGGTCGATCCAGACCTGACGCCCGCGATAGATGTCCTCGACCTCCGGGTCGAAGCCGCCGCGCACCGCGACGAGCGCATCGAGCTCCAGCAGGTCGTCCGCGGTGAGGTCCTCGTAGGTGTGGTCGGCGCGGATCACGGCGCCGTCCTTGGCCGCCAGCACCTCACTGTCGAGGCCGACGAACGCGCAGTTGTCGGAGTCGTAGAAGTCCATACCCTCATGAATGCCATCCCTGTACTCGCGCGGCGCGCCCGGCATCAGGTTGTCGTCGTCGGGCAGGCAGCCCCCCTCGACGGGGTAGCTGAAGCCAGAAACGGTGACCGCGGACGGCGTGCTGGTCGCTCTCGGAGCGCGCGTCGGCGCGGCGGTCGCGCCGGCATCTTCGTCGACGATCCAATCGACGACCACGCCTGGCTCGGGCAACGAGTCATCGTCGTCGCCGAACGCGACCGTGACGAGCGTACCCACCAGCATGGCCGCCAGCACGATCAGTACGACCAGGCGCAGTCCGGGCCTCCTTGCAGCTGAAGCTCCCCCGCATGTCCAAGGATACCAGCCGGTGTGCCGCGCACAAGCGAGCTAGCTTCGGTAGATGGCCTGCTGAGCGATGTAGCGGGCCACGGCGTCCGGCACGAGGTAGCGCAGGCTGCGGCCCGCGGCGGCTCGCTCGCGCAGGTCCGTGGCGCTGATATCGAGCCGCGGCATGGTGATCCACAGCACGCGTCCGGCCAGGCCGGGCAGCAGCCCGTCGAGCTGCTCCGGCGATGTACGGAGGCCCTCGCGCGCCGCGACGCCGAGCTGCGCCAGCTCGATGATGCGCTCAGGCTCGCGCCAGTTCGGCAGGTCGTGCAGCGCGTCCTCGCCCATCACGAAGACCAGCTCGTCCTCCGGTCGCAGCTCCCGGAGCGCAGCGAGCGTGTCCACGCTGTACGATGGCCCGTCGCGTTCGAGCTCGAGCGTGGACAGCTCGAAGGCCTCGTTGCCCGCGATGGCCAGCCGCACCATCTGGACGCGGTGCTCGGCCGGCGTGATCGCGCGATCGGCCTTGCGCCAGGGCTCGCCGGCGGGCACCCAGAGCACGCGGTCGAGCGCGAGCAGCTCGCGCGCCTGCTCCGCCAGCACCAGGTGGGCGGCGTGCGGCGGGTCGAACGTGCCGCCCAGCACACCGAGCTTCACAGCGGCCACTCCAGCTCGACCCTGCCGATGCGCACGCGGTCACCCTCGCGCACGCCGGCCTTCCGGAGCGCGCCGACGACGCCCATCCGGCGCAGCCGCCGCGCGAGCTCCGCGCGCGCCTCCTCGCTCTCCGTACCCAGCTTCAGCACAGCCTCGACTGGACCGCGGCCGCGCACGGAGAACCCACGATTCGTCCGCACGACTTCGTATCGAGGCGCATCCGGAAGCACCGTCGGCGGCTCCGCCGGGGGCGCAGCCGCCTGCACGGCGCGTTCCTCGCGCACGGCCTGGAACAGCGCCCGCAGAAGCTCATCCACGCCCTCGCCGGTCTGTGCGGAGACTCGAAAGATCCCGGCGGGTCGCGCACGCAACGCCCGTTCAACCTCATCCGCGCACCCGGCCGCGTCCGGCAGATCCATCTTGTTGAGCGCAACCAGCCATCGCTTCTCCACGAGGCCCTTGCCGTACGCGGCGAGCTCGTTCCTCACGGTATCCACATCGGCTGCCGGGTCGGGTGCGCTGGTATCCACGACGTGTACAAGCAGCCGCGTCCGGCCAACATGCCTCAGGAACATCTCACCCAGCCCGGCACCTTCGTGCGCTCCCTCGATCAGGCCGGGCACTTCTCCGATCACGACCGTCTCGTAGTCCAGCTCGGCAACGCCCAGCTCCGGTTCGAGCGTCGTAAAGGGATAGGCGCCGACCTTCACCTTGGCGCCCGTCATCGCTCGCAGCAACGACGACTTACCAGCGTTCGGCAGGCCTACCAACCCGACCTCTGCGACCAGGCGCAGTTCGAGGCGAAGCCGGCGCTGCTCGCCGGGCAGCCCCTTCTCGGCGATGCGCGGCGTTCGGCGAACAGACGTCGCGAAGCGGCCGTTACCCCGGCCACCTCCGCCGCCCTTGGCAATCACCAACGACTCTCCGTCCTCGTCGAGGTCCGCGACTTGCTTGCCGTCGAGATCCCACACGATCGTGCCGACCGGCACAGCGACCACGACGTCCGCGCCGTTGCGTCCGCGACGCTTGCTCGGACCACCATCACCGCCTGCTTCCGCGCGGACGTTCCTCTTCTTCCGCAGAGCATCCAGGCCCAGCAGACTGCCGGTCGCTCTCAGGATCACCGCTCCGCCCTTGCCCCCATCTCCGCCGTCCGGGCCACCACGTGGCACGTAGCGTTCGCGGCGGAAACTCACAATCCCGTTTCCACCGTGCCCTGCGATCACGGATATCTCAATCTCATCCAGCATGAGCAATTACTTATGGCTCTCATCATAGTAAGCGTTGGGAGAACGTGCGAAGTGGGGAGAATGGGGAAGGGCCGGGCTAGGCGGCGGATTCGTCGAGGAGCGCTTCGAGCTGTTGGAGGTCGGCCTGGGTCTGGGGAATGGACGCTCGCTCCTTTTTGATGCGGTGGCACGCGTGGAGAACGGTGGAGTGGTCGCGCTTGCCAAGGAGCTGCCCGATCTGGGCGAGCGGCTGAGATGCAATCTCTCGGAGTAGGTACATCGCGATGTGCCGAGCGTAGGTGATGTCGCGCGAGCGAGAGGCGCTCGAGAGCTGGTTGAGCGAGACCTGGAAGTGGCGGCAGACGAGTTCGAGGATCGCGTCCGGTGCGACCGGCGCCGGAGCGGTGTTCAGAGGTTTGAGCGCCTGCAGGACCGCCGCTGGAGAGGGATCGACTTCGGATAGGTCGGAGAACGCGGCGGCCCGGTTGAGCGCGCCCTCCAGGTCACGGACGGTCTGGTACGGCTGCGCGGCGATGAGGTCGATGACGGCCTCCGGCAGCGGGTGCGCGAGGCGGGCGGCCTTCGCCTTGAGGACCTGAGCGCGGTCGTCGTCTGAGAGGACGCACAGCTCCAGGGCGAGGCCGGCGCGCAGCCGGGAGAGCAGCTGCATGCCATCCGCACCAGTGCGCTGCTGGAGACC
>JBBDNH010000031.1:0-1491 GCA_040877745.1 Dehalococcoidia bacterium | reverse complement strand
CGCCGCGTCGACAGCGACGGAGATGTTGAAGTTCTGGAGCGTCACCATGTCCGCTTTGGCGTTGATGAACGCCTCGATGTCCGGGTGGTAGACGGAGAGGATCGCCATGTTCGCGCCGCGCCGCGTGCCGCCCTGCTTGATCGCCTCGGTCGCCGCGTCGAAGACCTTCATGAATGACACCGGCCCGGACGCGACGCCGCCCGTCGCGGCGACGCGGTCGCCCTCGGGCCGGAGCTGACTGAACGAGAAGCCGGTACCGCCGCCGGACTTGTGGATCAGCGCCGTGTGCTTGAGCGCATCGAAGATGCCCTCCATGGAGTCGCCCACGGGCAGCACGAAGCACGCCGCGAGCTGCTGCAGCGGGCGGCCGGCGTTTCCGAGCGTGGGCGAGTTTGGCAGGAAGCGAAACGACGTCATCAGCGCATAGAAGCGCTCCTCGGTCGCCTTCACCTCGCTGGCCGTCGCGCCGTAGCGCTGCTCCGCCAGCGCGACGTTGTGCGCAACGCGCCGGAACAGCTGCTCCGGCGTCTCGCGCACGCGACCGAGCCTGTCCTTCGCCAGGTAGCGGCGCTCCAGCACCGTGCGCGCGTTGGGTGCGAGATCGATGGCCTTCGTACCAGTCCGTGTCGTGGCCGTGGCAGGACCTCCAGCAAATCGAGGTGCGTATCAGTCTATCACAGGGCGAACAACAGAACAAGCGTTCGCTCGCCATGTCGTATGCTGGTCGGCATGACGAGCTGGTTCGACACGGCTAGATTCGGCCTCTTCGTCCATTGGTCGCACAGCAGCCAGCAGGGGATCGAGCTGTCGTGGCCGCTCGCCGGCGGCATCCCGCCGCTTCCTCACTGCAACGACGTCCCGGTCGAGCAGTACCACGCCAGCGCCTCGACGTTCGACCCGCAGTCGTGGGACGCCCGCGAGCTCGCGCGCACGGCAAAGCGCCTGGGCATGCAGTACGCGGTGCTCACGACGAAGCACCACGACGGCTACGCGATGTTCCACACCAGGCAGTCCGACTACTCGGTTGAGCACTCCCCGTTCGGCCGGGACATCGTACGCGAGTTCCTGGACGCGATGCGCGACGAAGGCCTGCGCGTCGGGGTCTACTTCTCGCTCATCGACTGGCACCACCCGGACTACCCGGCGTTCCGAGAGCAGGACAAGCCGTACGTCTTCGGCAAGTGGCGCCAGCCAGAGCCCGAGCAGTGGGCGCGCTTCATCGAGTTCATGTTCGCTCAGGTGCGCGAGCTGCTGACGGACTACGGCGCGATCGACCTGATCTGGTTCGACGGTGGCTGGGAACGCCTGCCCGAGCAGTGGAAGGCGAAGGAGCTGGAGGCGATGATCCGCTCGCTCCAGCCGGCGATCCTGATCAACGACCGCCTGCCAGGCTGCGGCGACTTCGCGACGCCGGAGCAGTTCGTGCCCGCCACGACGCCCGAGGGACCGTGGGAGACCTGCATGACGATCAACGAGAGCTGGGGCTACAAC
>JBBDNH010000030.1:0-7899 GCA_040877745.1 Dehalococcoidia bacterium | reverse complement strand
AAGTGCGCCGCGTGCTGAAGCCCGGAGGCCTGTTCGTCGCCTGGGAGTTCGCGCCGACGCGGTCCGCGCTGCTCGACCGCTGGAACCGCTGGGTGCTCGGCCACGAGGTGCCGTTCGTGCGGCTGCGCGGCTATCGTGAGCTCCGGCGGCGCGCCTACGATTGCGGGTACGACTGGGTGGAGCCCGCTCGACTGCGACCGTTCCTGCTGCCGCCGATCCCGCGCGTGTCGCTGATCATGGGCCGCGCGCCCGCCGGCTGGCGCCGCACCACCATCGATGGCCGTCCGACGCTCGTGCACGAAGCCGAGCAGGAGGCCGTACCATCCGGGAGCTGATGGCGCGCGACGATGCCGTTGCCGTCGAGCCAGGCCCGCGCGCGGGCCTGGCCCGTGGTGTGCTGCCGTGGTTCGTCCGGCATCGCTACGAGATCATGGCGGTCGTCGCCATCACGGCCGTCGCCGCGTTCTTCCGCACCTGGCAGCTCGACAGCATCCCCGAGGGCATCCATGGCGATGAGGCGACGAACGCACTCTACGCCGATCGCATCCTGGACGGGGACTTCTCGGAGCCGTACGACCGCTTTCATGCGCATGGACGCCCTGCCGGCTTCCTCTACTGGCTGGCCGCCGCCGTCGCGCTGTTCGGCGACAGCCTGCTCGTGATCAGGCTCGCCGCCGCGACGCTCTCCATCCTCACGGTCCCCGTCGCGTACCTCCTCTTCCGCGCCATCGATGGCAAGGCGACGGCGATGATTGGCGCCGGCCTGCTCGCCGTGTCGGGCTGGCACGTGATCTTCAGCCGCATCGCCTGGGAGCCGGGCCTCCTCGTCCTGGCCGAGGTCACGGCGGCGTTGTTCCTCGTGCTGGCGCTGCGCAGCGAGAAGCGCTGGCATTTCGCGCTGGCGGGCTTCGCGTTAGGACTCGGCTTCTACAGCCACAGCAGCTACCCGTTCTTCCTCCTCGTCGTCGCCCTCGTGGTCGCCGGCTGGCTCGCAAGCAAGCGGAACGACCTGCTGCGCGCTGTCGCCGGCCCAGCGACGATGCTCGGCGCGTTCCTCCTCGCGGCGCTCCCCATGCTCTCGTACATCTCGCGCAACCAGGAGGTCTACTTCCGGCCGTCGCGCACAGAGTCGATCTTCCGCACCGCGGCCTTCGAAGAGGGTAGCCTGGGCAAGCGCGTCGACCTCGTCCTCGATGCCGGCCGCGATTTCGTGCGCCTCGCCGTGTTCGAGGCGCCCGCGGACCTCGCGATCATCGCCGTGCCGGTCTCGGCGCTGCTCGGCCTCGGCCTGCTCTACGCGGCGTGGCGCTGGCGCGAGCCCGGCGTCGCGCTCGCCGCCCTCGCGGTGCTGGTTGTGCCCTGGGTGGCGATCCTCTATCCCGGCGGCGCCGGGCCGTCGATGCGCCGCGCGATCGGCATCACGCCGTTCGTCGCCCTGCTGGCGGCGCTCCCGCTCGCCGCGGCCCTGCGGACGAAGTACCTGACGCCGATGCTGCCACGAGCGCTGGCCGTGCTCGCGATCTTCGGGATGGTGACCTACGTCGCCGTCGCGGACGGCCGCTTCTACTTCGATACCTACGCCTCGCGCGTCAGCATCAGCCTGCCCATGGTCGAGGCGTCCCGCTATATGGACGGGCTGCCGGATGGCGCGTACGTGTACTTCTTCAGCTCGGTTTGGAACTACGACAACGAGCTTCGCCGCTACCTCGCGCCCGATGCCGAAGGCGAAGACCGTTCCGGCTACTGGGGATCCGGGCTCGATCTCACCGCCGACCGCAGCTTGGACGTCGTCTACATCTTCATCGGCTCGCTCCTCGATACGAGCGACGACGTGCGAGCGCTCTACCCGAACGGACGCCTGGTGGACCATCTCGATGGCGACGGCGAGACGCTGTTCCGCTCCTACGAGCTGCCTGCCGCACGATAGCGAAGCTTGACGAGGTAGCGTACGGGCTGTATGATGCTCCGGTCGGGTAGGTGCAGATTATGCAGGAGGTACAATAAATGTCGCAGCGAGCAGAGGCGCTGGCCGCCAAGTTCGAACAGGCCAACAACGATGTCATCGCCGCCGTCGAAGGCTGTTCGGACGGGCAGTGGAGCGCCACGTGTGAGGCCGAAGCCTGGCCCGTGTCCGTGACCGCGCACCACATCGCGGGCGGCTATCCGCTCATCGCCGGTCTGGCCCAGGCGATGGCCGGCGGCGCCCAGTTCCCGCCGCTCACCTTGGACGTCATCGACAAAGGCAACGCCGACCACGCCAGGCAGTTCGCCAGCGTCTCGAAGCAGGACACCCTCGCGATGCTCAAGGACAGTGGCCGCGCCGCGGCCGGCGTCGTCCGCGGGCTCAGCGACGAGCAGCTCGACAAGACCGCCGTCGTCCTCGCCGGCGCTCCCGAGATGAACACCGAGCAGATGATCGAGGCCGTGCTCATCGGCAGCGCCGTCGGCCACCTGGCGAGCATCCGCAAGGCAATTTAGACATACGCGCATACGTGGGTCAGGCTTCAGCCTGACGATGCCATACGCGGCTCAGGCTTCCTATGCGCGGGTCAGGCTTCAGCCTGACGATGCTAGCTACCGAGATACGTCGCCAGGCCCGCGCGCAGCGGCGTGAGCTTCGGCGCGAAGACACGCTCCAGCGCGCTGTTGTCGGCGACCGCAGGGCTCGTGATGAAGTCGATCGCGTCCGGCGTGAGCGGCGGTCCCGGCAGCAGTTGCAGGAACGTCGCCATCAGCTTGCCCAGCGCGACGGGCTGGTGCAGGATCGGACGCTTCTTGCCGGCTACCTCCAACGCGGTGCGGATCACCTCGTCCATCGCCATGCGCTCCGGCCCGCCCGCCTCGAACGTCTGGTCGTCGGCCTCGGTGTTGTCCACCGCGTCCGCGATCAGCGGCGCCACGTCGTCGACGAAGATCGGCTGCATCAGCTGCTGGCCGTCTCCGAAGCTCGGCACGAACTGCAGCGTGCGCGCGAAGCCTAGGAACCGGTTGAGCGCGACATCGTCCGGGCCGTAGACCCACGTCGGCCGCAGGATCACGTGTGTGATGCCGCTCTGGCGCACGGCCTCCTCGGAACGGCCCTTGGCGACGAACCAGTGCTGCTCGGCGTTCACATCCGCCCCGACCCCGCTCACGTACACGAAGCGTTGGACGCCGGCCTCCTTGGCCGCGATCGCCTGGTTCACCGTACCCTGATAGTCGATTTGCTCGAACGTCCAGCCCTTGCGCTTGTTCTCGATCGGGCTGTTCGGAAACTGGACCGCGTTCACCACGGTACGGACGCCCGCGAGCGCCGCTCGCAGGCTGTCCGGGTCGCGCACGTCGGCGGCGCGCGCCTCGATGGGCAGGTCCGGGAAGTGACGCGCGACCTTCGCCAGCACGCGGCCCATCACGGCTACTCGCTCGCCGCGTCGCGCGAGCTCGCGCACCGCGGCGCTGCCGACGAAGCCTGTACCACCCGTAACGAGGATCATCGCGACGGTCAGCCCGTGATGCGCACCAGCACCGGGATGATCAGCCCGAAGATGACCAGCAGGCTGAGCAGCAGCACCATGCCCCGGCGCAGGAAGATCGACGTGCGCGACGGTTCCCACTCGCCGTAACCCGCGGCGACCGAGAGGTCGTAGTCGGGATGGCTGGGGTCGTTCGGGTCGAGCTCCCACTCGCCTTCGTCGAGCTCGTCGCCCTCCTCCTCCAGCGCCTCCCCGTCCGGCTCGTTGTCCTGCGTCTCCCAGACGCTCTGCCAGCGGCTCATGGTGCTGCTAGCTGACCTCGACCTTCCGGCCTTCCGGCGTCTCGACGATGATCGCTTCGTAGGTCTTGATCTGCGGCGGGCCCTCGAGCACGCCCGCCAGCGACCCCTGACGGTGCCCCTCAGCGAAGGCCGGACTGTTCACCCAGTTGACGAACGCCTCCCGGTCCACCCAGGTGCTGTGACTCACATACTCGCCTTCGGCCTCGGCGCGCAGCAGGGCGAACTCGACGAAGCCGGGCACACCCTGCAGGTACGACCGGCGCTCGCGCCAGGTCGTTTCGAAGTCCGCTTCCCGGCCTTTGGCCACCTTGAAGTTGTTCATGGCGATGTACATGCGGTTGTCTCCTCAGGCTGCGCGCAGTTGCGAATGTCTTGGCTTGTCACCCATTATCGCACATCGCGCCAGGCCGTCGCGCTTCGTTGACAACTCAACGCCGTGGTGTATACTAGCCGCGACTGGTGGTGGAGGAAGTACTCCACAAGAAACGGCCCACTTGTGGGCCCCATCCCCGCTAGTGGAGACAACGTGTCTCAGCGTATCCGGCTCGGACTGCTGCTGGCGCTCGTCGCCTGCGCGACGGCGCTGTTTCAGAACGGCCCGGCGTCCGCCGCGGGTGTCGACGAAACCGACTTCGACCGGGGCACGGTAGCCGGGCTCGGCGTTACGTTCTCGCTCCCCACGTCGGTCGCGATCGGCCCGGACGGGCGTCTCTACGTGGCCGAACAGGAGGGCCGTATCCGCGCCTTGACGCTTGATCCCGTCACGAAGGCGATCACGGCGGTGGAGCAGGTGACCTCGGACGCTGACCTGCAGGAGGTCTACGGCATCGCCTTCGATCCCACCGACGCCTCCTCGCCTCCCCCGGTCTATGCGACAAACACCGTCTCCGGCTTCGGCCTCGGCGGCGGCGCGCCGGACGGCACGTTCCCCGGCAAAGTGACCAAGATCGACGGCCCCGGCTACTCGACCATCACCGACGTCATCACCGGCCTTTCGGTGTCCAACTCGGCTCACCAGGCGAACGGCCTCGCTTTCGCGCCGGACGGCACCCTCTACATCGCCCACGGCAGCACCACCAATGCCGGCATCAACGTCCCGGGCGGCCCTCTCTTCAAGCAGCTGGAGGTGCCGCTCTCCGGCGCCATCCTCGTCGCCGACCCGTCCGCGCCCGCCTTCGACGGCAATATCACCTACAGCCCCGCCGGCGTCTACGGCACCACGGTCGACCAGGTCTCCGGCGACGTCAGCGTGTACGCGGCGGGCTTGCGCAATCCGTACGATGTTGTGGTTCACACCAACGGCAACATCTATGCGACGGACAACGGCCCGAACGCCGGCCTCGGCGGCGGTTCCACCAGCTGCTCCACCGAAGACCCCGATCCCTGGGCGCCCAGCGACCGCGGGCCCGACGAGCTCAACCTGATCGAGGCTGGTGACTACTACGGCCACCCGAACCGCAACCGCGGACGCTTCGACGCGCGCCAGTGCGTCTACCACAACGGCAACGAAGGTGACGGCGCAGACTGGACCGGCCCCATCGAGCTCCTCCCCGTTTCGTCCGACGGCCTGGTCGAGTACACCCTAGCCAACTACGGCGGCAAGCTGCTCGGCGACCTCTTCTACGCCGCCCTCATCGACGGCGTGCTCGGCCGCATCGAGCTCTCGCCGGACGGCGAGTCTGTGGCGAACCACGAGACGTTCGCGTCCGGCTTCATCTTCCCGCTCGACGTCACCGTCGCCAGCGACGGCACGATCTACGTCGCGGAATACGGCGGCAACACCATCACCTACCTCAAGCCGCAGGAGGCTCCGCCCTCCGTCGGCGGTATCTCGCGCGCACCGAGCATCGCTCCCGACAGTGGGGGCGGCTCCGGCCTGGGCTGGCTGTTCCTCGCCGCCGGCGGACTGGCCGCCGCTGTGGGATCGCTCTGGGACGCCCGCAGGAGGCGAGCATGATAAGCATGACGCGTTTCGCGCGCGTTCCCCTGCTGGCGCTGGCGGTCGCCGCGTCGTTCGCGCTCCTGCAGTCTCGTGAGAGCGAGCCGGCCCTCGCGCTGCACCACATCTCCGAGATCACAGAAGTGATGTCCGGCTTCAACGGCGACCCCAACGTCCAGTACGTCGAGATCACACAGCTCTCGGCCGGCCAGTACATCGTGGCGAACACCAGGCTCACCGCGTTCAACCCGGATGGCACGCTGGCAGGCGTCCTGCGCGACCCGCTCGGTAGCCAGGTGCCCTTGACGGCCACCACGTGGATCATGGGGACGGCTGCCTTCGAGGCCGCGTCCGGCATCAGCGCCGACTTCGTCTTTTCGCCGGGGATCCTGCCCGCCGCGGGCATGGTCTGCTGGGGCGCACCCGACGAGCTTGCGCCCGCGCCCGGCACCTGGTCCGCCAGCGATCCGAACAACTACGTCGACTGCGTCTCCTACGGCGGCGCCTCGTTCACCGGCGCCAACCCGATGTCGCCCAACCCGAGCGCGTTCGGCGCCGGCGATGACACCCAGAGCCTGACGCGCAACGGCTCTTCCAGCGGGAAGCTGGATAATCCCTGGCGTAACAGCGACGACGCAATCGACTTCAAGCTTGCCGATCCCTCGCCCACCAACGGCGACGGCGAGGCCGGCGTGCTCGACCCGAACGCCGCCACCGCGACCCCAAGCCCGACATCCCCGCCGTCCGTCGGCGGCGTCTCGCGCGCACCGAGCATCGCTCCCGACAGTGGGGGCGGCTCCGGTCTGGGCTGGCTATTCCTCGCCGCGGCGGCGCTGATCGTGACTGTAGGTTCGGCTTGCTATGCAAGGAGGAGGCGAGCATGAGGTCTATCGCGCATCTTCTACGAGCTCCGCTCATCTTGATGGCGGTGGTGTCATCGTTCATGGTCTTGCAGGTCCGAGATCCTGAGCCCGCCCTCGCCCTGCATCACATCTCCGAGATCACGGAGGTGATGTCTGGCTTCGATGGCGACCCGGACGTGCAGTTCGTTGAGATCCTCGCGCTCACCGGCTCCCAGTACTTCGTCAACAACACGCGGCTAACGGTGTTCAACCCGGATGGCACACTTGCCGGCGTGCTGCTCGACCCGCTGGGTACGGCCATCTCGCCTTCGGCGACGAGGTGGATCATGGGGACGGCCGCGTTCGAGGCAGCGTCGGGCATCAGCGCCGACTTTGTCTTCTCGCCGGGCATCCTCCCCGCCGCCGGCATGGTCTGCTGGGGCGCGCCCGATGTCTCGGCGCCTGCGCCGGGGACGTGGTCCGCCGGCGATCCCAACAACTACGTCGACTGCGTCTCCTACGGCGGCGCTTCGTTCACCGGCACGAACCCGATGTCGCCCAACCCGAGCGCGTTCGGCGCCGGCGATGACACCCAGAGCCTCACGCGTAACGTGTCGTCGACGGGCAAGGCGGATAACCCCTGGCGCAACAGCGACGACTCGACGGACTTCAAGCTCGCGGACCCCTCGCCAACGAACGGCGCTGGCGAGGTCGGCGTGCTTGAGGCACAGGCCGTCGGCGGCATCACCGGCCTGGCCAACGCGGACACGCTTCCTCTCGAGGCCTCGCAGTCCTCGTCGGCTTGGAGTTGGGTGCTCGCCGCAGCGGTGGCCGGCGCGTTGCTGGTTGTGACGGCGTCTGCGGCCCTCGCCTGGGCCCGCCGCAGCTAGGCCGGCCTCCAGGCTTCAGCCCGACGATCCCATCCCTGTGCGCGGGTCAGGCTTCAGCCTGACCTCGAACATCGAGCATCGAACCTCGAACCTCGAGATCAGATTTCGCCGCGAAACTCCTGGTAGAGCCGCACGACGTTGAGCGGCAGCCGGTCCGCGTCCACCCACGACGCGTACTCACCCAGGTCGATGCCTCCCGCCGCCTCCTGCTCAGTCCGGCCCGCGTCGAACGCCTCTCGCGCCTGCCGCCGGATCGTGTCCAGGTAGCCGCGCAGCTCCCGCACGTTCTCTTTGCTGCCGACCGGCCCGTGGCCCGGCACGATCGTGTCGATCTCCATCTGCCCCACCCGGTCGCAGACCTCCACCCAGCCGCCCACGTGGCCCTCGAACGCCAGCGGCGTCACGTAGTGAAACGCCACGTCGCCCGCGAAGGCCAGTCGCGCGTCGGGCAGCAACACTAGCGCGTCGCCGATC
>JBBDNH010000029.1:0-8003 GCA_040877745.1 Dehalococcoidia bacterium | reverse complement strand
CCGCGGCCGCGACCGCGAACGCGGGCAGCTCGTCCATCATGCGCAGCACGAGCTCCCCGCCCAGCTCGACGCCCTCCAGGCGCGAGCTGCGGACGTGGATGTCAGCGACGGGCTCTTCGCCCACCATGCGCTGCTCACCCTGCTCTATCGTAGCACCCATCATCAAGAGCGCATCGAGCAGGCCCGTGCGCGTCGGGTTCACGCCCACCTTGGGCAGCACGATCTCGGCATCGGGGTGCGCTACCGCCGCGACGATCCAGAACGCCGCCGAGCTCAGGTCGCCCGGCACCTCGATATCGAGCGGCTGCAGCGCTTCCGCCGGTCTCAGCCGCACAGCGGGCCCTTCGCGGGCGATGTCCGCGCCCATGGCGCGCAGCAGCCGCTCGGTATGGTCGCGCGAGGGCGCCGGCTCTTCGACGACGGTCTCGCCCTCCGCGAACAGCCCCGCGAGCAGCACCGCCGACTTCACCTGCGCGCTCGCGACCGGCAGCGCGTAGCGAATGCCGTGCAGCCCGCCGCCTCGGATCGTCAGCGGCGGCCGTGTGTCGCCGTCGCGCGCAAAGAGCTGCGCGCCCATCTCTCGCAGCGGCACGATGATCCGGTCGACCGGCCGTTCGCGCAGCGAGGCGTCGCCGGTGAGCACCGACGTGAACGGCTGCCCGGCCAGGATGCCGGACAGCAGCCGGAGCGTCGTGCCGGAGTTCTTCGCGTTGAGCACGTCCGATGGCTCTCGCAGGCCGTGCAGCGCTGCGCCGTCGATCTCCAGCGTCGCGACGCCTGGCGCTTCCTCCTTCAGCCGCCACTCGACGCCGAGCGCGCGCAGGCAATCGAGCGTGGCCAGACAGTCCTCGGACGCTAGGAAGCGCCGGACGCGCGTGCGTCCCGACGCGAGCGCTCCCAGCAGCGCCGTCCGGTGCGAGATCGACTTGTCGCCCGGCACCTGCACCGTGCCTGCCAGGCGCGCCGGCCGTCGGATGCGTTCCATATCAGCGCCCTCGGCGCCCTTCTTGCTCGCGACGTTCCATCATCTCCTGCACCTCGCGCGTGCGGCGCACCACGTACTCGCCCACCATGAACGAGAGCATGCGCTCGCCCGCGCTCACCTTGTCGATCGATTGCTCCGGCCCGGGCTTCGGCGGCGGCGCCACCAGGAAGGCGTCGCGCGCGGCCTGGGCCGTCGCGAAGGCCTCGATCAGCTCCTCCTGGTTGTCGGCGTTCGCGATTAGCTCGCGGAAGCGTCTGATCTCCTCATCGTAGCGGTCGAGCCAGTGGACCAGGTTCTCGCGATTCGTCAGGCTGATGTCGTGGCTCAGGTTCGGGCTCGTCGACGCGAGCCGCGTCGTGTCGCGGAAGCCCGGCCCCGCGAGCGCCGCCAGCTCCGGCCAGGCCTGGCTCCGGCTCGCGAGCGAGAATAGCGCCGTGGCCGCGACGAGCGGCAGGTGGCTCACCGCCGCCAGGTAGCTGTCGTGCTCCGCCGCGTCCATCAGCACCGGTCGCGCGCCCGTGAGAGCGACCAGGTTCTCGATTGTGTTGATCGCCTGCTCGCTGGCGTGCAGCGAAGGCGTGATCGCCCACGGCCGGTCCTTGAACAGGTCGGCGTCCGCCGCCGCAATGCCGCTCTGCTCCTTGCCCGCGATGGGATGGCCGCCGACGAAGCTGATGCCTTCCGGCAGCGCGTCCTCGGCCCAGCGCAGCACCTCCTGCTTCGTGCTCGCCGTGTCCGTGACCACCGCCCCTTGGCCGAGCGCCGGCTCGATCTGCTTGAGGATGTCCGGGATTTGCAGGATCGGCGTCGCGATGACCACGGCCGCCGCCCCTTGCACAGCCTCGGCCGGGTGGCGCGCCTCGACGTCGATCGCGCCCGCCTTGCGCGCCTTGCCGTTCACGCCGTACTCCAGGTCGTGCCCGGCGATCTCGAGTCCGCCGAGCTTGGCGCGCTTGATCGCGAGCCCGATCGAGCCTCCGATCAGCCCCAGTCCGATGATCGCGAGTCTTGGCATGGCGTCACGCCCCTTCGTCGGCGCTGTGCAGCGCGGCCAGTCCTTCGCTCGACGGGTCCTCGCGGATCAGCGCAACCGTCCGCGCGGAGGCGCCGGCTTCCTCTGCTAGCTTAGCACCGAGCGCCGGATGATGTCGGCACCTGTACAGCGCCTGCCGCCAGCCGCCCACCTCCGGCCACGCCGGCCCGTCCGCCGACGCGAGGACGTCGAGCAAGCGCGACGAGCTCGTCTCCAGCATCACGAACGCGACCCGGTGCCAGAGCGAGATGCGTCCCTTCCCGGCGTCGTGGAGC
Source organism: Dehalococcoidia bacterium (assembly GCA_040877745.1). Classification (GTDB taxonomy): domain Bacteria; phylum Chloroflexota; class Dehalococcoidia; order DSTF01; family RBG-16-68-14; genus JBBDNH01. The sequence goes on along the minus strand of JBBDNH010000029.1, from coordinate 5,710 downwards.
AGGGCCGCGGCGAGCAGATCCCGGTCGTCATGGCCTTGCGATCGCAGCTTCGCGTACACGGCGAGGCAGTGTTGCTGGTCTCGCAGCGCCATGCGCGTGAAGAGCGCGCGCTCGCGCTCGCCCAGGACGGCCAACGCTTCGTCGCGCGCGCTCGGGTCGACGCGCGGCCGCAGCGAGCTGAAGAGCTGCCGCCCGCGATAAGCCGCCCGCGACGCCGCCGCCTGGCACCAACGACACCTGTCACGACGTGTGCCCACGGGCGGACGCACGTCAGTACCCCGTCAGTGCGCTGGCGATGGCCTCCGTGGTTGGCCGGACGATCCAGGCGAAGAAGTTGATGCCCACAGCCGGCCCGAGGAAGAAGATGCCCATCAAAATCAGCATCCCGTAGCGCTCCATGCGCGCGATTGGCCGCGCCAGCTCGATGGGCAGCAGGCCAACCCACACGCGGAAGCCATCGAGCGGCGCCAGCGGCAGGAAGTTGAAGACGGCCAGGATGCAGTTCAGCAGCACCCCCGCGCTCAGGAACAGCCCGAAGTAATCACTGGCCGTCCAGCTCTCCACCGCGATGGCGTTGACCACAAATGGGTTGTGCCAGGGTACCCAGTCGAGCCTGATCGGCAACGCGAAGATCGCCGCGACGAAGAGGTTTGAAATCGGCCCGGCCGCGGCCGTCAGCGCCATGCCGGTGCGCGGGTCGATGCCGCGCATCGCGTTCGGGTTCACCGGCACCGGCTTGCCCCAGCCGAAGCCGGCCAGGAACAGCAGGATCGTCCCGAACGGATCCAGGTGCGCCAGCGGGTTCAACGTCAGCCGGCCCAGGCCGCGCGCCGTCCCGTCGCCGAGGGCGTTCGCGCTCAGCGCGTGGCAGAACTCGTGGAACGCGATGCCGAACAGCAGCGCCGTCGTCACCGCGCCCGCAAACGCGAGGAACAGATAGAAATCGATGTCGAGGAGATCGAGGTAATAGAAGAACAAGGCGTATCTGGCCGCAGTATACCACGGAGGCTGGATTAGGGCGCCAGGCTATGGATCAGTCCGGCTACGTACTGCAGGATCAGCGCGGCGTCAATCGCGTTCGTCTGGCCATCACGGTTCACATCGCCGTTCGCATTAACAGACGGGAGCAGTCCAGCAGCGTACTGCAGGACGAGCGCTGCGTCGATGGCGTTCACGAGGCCGTCCTTGTTAGCGTCGCCGACTGTGACAGCCGGGGTCGGCGTGCGTGAGGGCCCCGGCGTGAGGGCCCTGGTAGGAGTGAGGGCCGTCTCCCCCTCAGGAAGCGGCACAAACGTGATCTTGCGTATCCGGAAGTTGCCGTTGTCCACGATATAGATGTCTCCGTGCTCGTCGAAGGCCAGGTATTGCAGCCCGCGAAAGGTTGCCTCACGGGCGTCGCCTCCGTCCCCGCCAAAGCCCGCCTCGCCAGATCCCGCGATGACGGTCTGCTCGCCGGTAGAGGCGTCAATCCGAACAAGGCGTGTGGACCCAGCGAGGTACATGTTGTCCTCGCCGTCGAACGCGAACGACCACACCCTCGCGGCCGGGCTCGCCTCGTCCAGCTCAACGAACGTGGTGATGATGCCGGAGTGCGCGTCGACGCGCCGGATCCGCCGGCCGCCGAACCCGCCCTCTTGGACATACAGATTGTCGTCGCTGTCGAATGCTAGGACGCCTGGAGATGCGATGGCGGCTTCCGTCGCGGGACCGCCATCTCCAGTGCTGTCGAGTGCGCCGGTGCCGGCCACCGTCGTGATTAGTTCGTCTGGGGCTCCGTTGAGAACGCCATCGCTCCCAGGCACGACCTTGCGAACACGATTGTCGAGTGCGTCCCCGATGTAGAGGCTACCGTGCGAGTCGAGCGTCGCCCAGCGCGCCGCATCAAAGACGGCCTGGCGTGCAGGGCCGCCATCCGCGGCCCCACGATCGGCGAACTCCCGTCGGAGGAGCTGTCCGGCAACCGTGATGACGCGCTCGTCAGGACCGCCGTTCAGGACCCCATCGGCCCCCGGCGTGACCGACCGGATGACACCTGTTCCAAGGTTCGCATCGACGAAGAGGAGGTTGTCGTGGGCATCAAAGGTGATCCCGATTGGAGGTCCGAACTGAGTCTGGAGGGCAGCTCCACCGTCATCTGTACGGTTCGAGGCCGGGTTGCCGGCCACGGTTGTGATCAACCCATCCGGGCCGATGCGGCGGATCGTGCGGTGCTGGAAATCGCCGAAGAGGAGATTGCCCTCCCGATCGAAGCCGATGCCCTGGCCGTCGTAGACGGCCGCTTGCAGGGCCTGAATGCCCTCGTAGCGGACGGAGCCACCACCAGCGACCGTTTCGATAATACCGTCAACGCGGATCCGCCGGACGCGATTGTTCCCTGAGTCGGCCACGTAGATGTTGCCGCCAGCGTCAACCGAAAGGCCCAGCGGGTTGTTGAGTGTTGCGTCAACCGCCGGCCCACCATCACCGCTGAAGCCAAGCATGCCAGTACCGGCGACCACGGCAATCTCCCCTGTGATCGAGTCGCGTCGCTTGATCTGATTCGTGCTGGAGTAGTAGAGGTTGCCGGAAGCGTCCAAGGCTAGGTGGCTGCCGGACGCTCCTGGCACGCTGGAGATGACGCCCGTCGTTAGATCGATGTGCCGGATCGGGTCCTCGAACCATGACCCCACATATAGACCGCCGTGATGATCGAGGGCGAGGGATACGGGTTGGTTGAGCTCAGCCTCGATAGCCAGCGCGCCGTCCCCTGAGGTGGCCTGCGTTCCAGTACCAGCAATGGTCCAGACCAGTCCATCAGCGCCGATCCGCCGCACGCGGTTGGCCGTCGCATCTGCGAGAAAGAGGGCGTCTCCGTCGACTGCGATGTCCGCCGCCATCGCGAAGCTTGCATCGCGGGCCGGTACGCCCTCGCCCTCGTACCAGGGGTTACGGTTTCCGGCGATGGTGGTGACGATGCCCGTTGCATCGATCCGGCGAAACAGGTAGTGGTGGTCCCCGAAATAGAATGTGCCGTCAGGCCCTAACGTCAGCCCGCGCGGAAGGCGGACCTGTGCCGCTGTGGCAGGCACGCCGTCGCCGGGATCCTGCGTCTCGGCCGTTCCCGTTCCGGCGAACGTCTCGATGATGCCATCGCCGCCGACTACGCGGATCCGGTCATTCTGCGTGTCGCTGATGTAGATGCCTCCGTCCGGTGCGGCCAGAACGTCCCAGGGTTCCTGCAGCACGGCCGCGCCCGCAGGCCCGCCATCGCCGATATCGGGCGCGCCCGTGCCGGCGACCGTCGTGACGACACAGCCGTACGCGACGGGTGGCTCGCCCCTCGTGATGCAGGGCGAAGGCTCCGGTAGACCGGCCACGGCACCTTGCCACTGCCATGCCATGCCGGCTAGGAGTGCGCCGCCGAGGACCCCGCGACAAACAGCTGCACGCATGCGGTTCACCATACAGGACAGCCCCAAGGGATCGCCATCTGCTGCTCCCCGGCCTGACCCCTGACCCCTGACCCTCGGCCCTTGCTACCATGTCCTCGCCATGCCCGAGTCCTTCCTCGAGCGCCTCAAGTCCGTGCCGCGCAAGCCCGGTGTCTACATCTTCCGCAACGCCGAGAGCAAGGTGATCTACGTCGGCAAGGCGGCCAGCCTGCGCACGCGCATGCGCTCGTATTTCGGCGCCCCCCAGAGCATGGAGCCCAAGACGCGCGCTCTGCGCTCGCACATCGACGACTTCGAGTACGTCGTCACGCACACGGAGCAGGACGCGCTCCAACTGGAGGCGACGCTGGTCAAGCGACACCAGCCGTTCTTCAACGTGGTGCTGAAGGACGACAAGCACTTTCCGTATCTCAAGGTCGACCTCGCCGACCCGTTCCCGCGTATCTACATCACCCGGCGCGTCGCGAAGGACGGCGGCCGCTACTTCGGGCCGTTCGCGTCGGCCAGCTCCGTCCGCAAGACGCTCGACATCACCAAGAAGCCCTTTCCCTGGCGCAGCTGCACGATGACCATCACCGGAAACGAGCCTCGGCCCTGCCTGGAGTACTACATCCATCGCTGCGTCGCGCCCTGCACCGGCTTCGCCTCCCAGGAGGAGTACGCGGGCGTCATCCGCCAGACGATGCTCTTCCTGGAAGGACGCACCGAGGAGGTCGTGCGCAATCTGCGCGACCAGATGGAGGAGTCGTCGGAGGCGCTCGACTTCGAGCGCGCGGCGAGCCTGCGCGACCAGGTGCGCGCGATCGAGAACGTGACCGAGAAGCAGACCGTCGCATCGACGAAGCCGTCCGACGAAGACGTCTTCGCGCTCGCCCGTGAGGGCGGCGAGGCCGCCGTCCAGGCGCTGTTCGTCCGCGGCACGAAGCTCGTCGCGACCGACAGCTTCCGGCTCGGCGGCTCCGAAGGCGCACCCGATGGCGAAGTGCTGGGCAGCTTCCTTCAGCAGTTCTACGAATCGGCGACCTACGTCCCCAAGCGTGTCCTCGTCTCGGCGCAGGTACCGGAGGTCGAACTGCTGACGGCCTGGCTGACCGACCGGCGGGGCGGCAAGGTCGAGGTGCTCATGCCCCAGCGCGGCGAGAAGCTGCGCCTGATCAAGATGGCCGAGGCGAACGCCAGCGAGGCGCTCCAGCAGGCCCAGGCGAAGTGGCTCGCCGACAGCGGCAAGACCGAGCAGGCGCTGGAAGAGCTCGCGGAGGCGCTCGACCTGCCTGAACCGCCCGCCCGCATCGAGTGCTACGACATCTCCAACATCCAGGGCACGAACGCCGTCGGCAGCATGGTCGTCTTCGTCGACGGCCGGCCGCGGCCGCAGGAGTACCGTCGATTCAAGATCCGCACCGTCCAGGGCTCGAACGACTTCGCCATGATGGCCGAGGTGCTGCGCCGCCGCTTCCGCAAGGCGACCGCGCCCGCCGAACGCGTCTCGTCAGAGAGCGGCGACGAAGCAGACGCCCACGGCGCGGACGCCGCCCGCCTCGCGGCCCGGGCCGCGAAGGACCGCGCCTGGCAATCGCTGCCCGACCTGCTCATCGTCGATGGCGGCAAGGGCCAGCTCGGCGCTGCGCTCGAGGTCCTGCGCGAGGCCGGCCTGGAGCCGATCGTCCCCGTCGCCGGCCTCGCCAAGCGCAACGAGGAGCTCTTCCTCAAGGACCAGCCCGACCCCGTGGTGCTGCCACGAATGTCGCAGTCGCTCTACCTCGTCCAGCGCGTCCGCGATGAGGCGCACCGCTTCGCGATCACGTACCACCGTGGCGTGCGGGCGAAGAAGGCGGTGCAGTCCGCGCTGGACGCCGTGCCCGGCGTCGGCCCCAAGCGCAAGAAGGCGCTGCTCCGCAAGTTCGGCTCCATGAAGGGCGTCCGTGACGCGGAGCTCGATGAGATCGCCGCAACGGTCGGCTTCACACGCGCGCTGGCTGAGCGCGTGAAGGAGCAGCTGTAGACGACCAGCGTGTTCCCATGCGCTCGATCCGAGTGCGATGCTCCGAGCCCTGCCGAACTCCCCCTCTCCCGCCAGCGGGAGAGGGGCGACTGATCATCCCACCGCGCGAACTTGCGGACGACCTGCGGTGAGGGAGCGCCTACCTAGAAGCTCTGGGAGCTCGCCCCTTCGTCCCCACGTGTAGGGGCGGGTCGTGACCCGCCCACGGATCATGCGACCACCCTCATCCCAAGCCCGCCGCTCCTGTCACCCTGAGCGAAGCGAAGGGTCTGTCGCC
>JBBDNH010000028.1:0-1520 GCA_040877745.1 Dehalococcoidia bacterium | reverse complement strand
CGGAGTGAGCTAGCGAGCGCACAGGGGTTGGTCGCGACCCGCCCCTCCACGTGAAGGCTGACCATCATCGCCTGCTCGCCCGGCACGTAGCCCTGCTAACGACCCTTGTATTCGGGCTTGCGTTTTTCGGCGAAGGCGCGCGGGCCTTCGCGGGCGTCCTCGGACGACATCACCCGGCGCGAGAACTCGTTCTCCTGCTTCAGGCCTTCGCTCAGCGGCAGCTCCAGCCCGCGCAGCGCGGACTCCTTCGCCGCGCGCACGGCGAGCGGGCCGTTCTGGCAGATCGTCTCGGCCAGCTCACGCGCCTTAGCCATCACCTGGTCGGCGGGCACGACGTAGTTCACCAGACCGTAGCGCAGCGCCCATTCGGCGTCGAAGCGCGCGCCGGTCATCAGCATCTCCAGCGCGATGCCCTTGGGCAGCATGCGCGGCAGGCGCTGCGTGCCGCTGGCGCCGGGGATGATCGCGCGCGTCACCTCGGGCACGCCGAACTGCGCGTGCTCCGCCGCGACGCGAATGTCGCACGAGGCGGCGATCTCCATGCCCCCGGCGAGGCAGTAGCCGTTGATCGCGGCAATGATCGGCTTCCAGCACTCGTATTCGCGCGTGATGCCTCCGAACGCCGCACGCGGCACGTCGCCGCCGCCCTGCCCGGCCATCATCTTCGCCATCGCGACCAGGTCGTTGCCGGTCGAGAACGCCTTCTCGCCGGCGCCGGTGAGGATCGCGACCCAGAGGCCGTCGTCGTCCTTGAAGTCGGTGAACGCGGTGTGGAGCTCGTGGCTGGTGAGGGGGTCGATACAGTTGAGGACGTCCGGGCGATTGATCGTGATCAGGGCCAGCCGCCCATCCTTCTCGTAGGTGATCCTCTGGTAGTCAGCCATGCGTCCACCTTCCGTTCGCTATCGTGTACCCAGCAGCGAGCACGATAGCACTCGTTCGGAGGCCGCGTCTAGTGGAGATCGTAGAGGTCAAGCGCCATCCCGACGGCGGCGAGGACCGCTTCGCGTGCGAGCTGGTGGTGCGGCTGCCGCGCGTGGCCGTCGTGCGCTTCGTTCACTGGCGGGGACGTTCGCACGGTGGCTTCTCGATCCCGCGCGGCAGCGTCACGCACGGCTTCTTCTGGCCGCGCCGCCGCTACTCGCTCTACCGCATGGCGGCGCCCGACGGCGTTCCCATCGCCGACCGCTACGACATCGTCGAGGACGCGCGCGTGAGCGAGCGCGAGGTGTCGTACCTCGATCTCCTGCTCGATATCTGGATCGCGCCCGACGGCAGGGTGATCGTCGAGGACGAGGACGAGGTGCGCGACTTCGCGCAGCGCGGCCTGCTCTCGCGCGAGCAGCTCGCGACGATCGACCGCGCGCGCGACCTCGTGCTGCGGCGACACCGCGCGATCGCGCGCGAGGCCGACGAGCTCCTGGCTGCCGCGCGACGCTCCCGGTTGTAATCGTTACGTCGACCTACTAAGATGAAACTGACCCCCATCGCGGGGGTTGATTATCTCTAAGGAGTCCCAT
>JBBDNH010000027.1:0-1521 GCA_040877745.1 Dehalococcoidia bacterium | reverse complement strand
CACCCAACGCGCGCGAAGCGCTGCGCGAGATCGAGGCCGACATCGCGGAGGGCGCGGACATCGTGATGGTGAAGCCCGCGCTCGCCTACCTTGATGTGCTATCGCAGGCGCGGCAGCGCGTCGACCTGCCGCTGGCGGCCTACAACGTGAGCGGCGAGTACGCGATGGTGCACGCGGCCGCGCGGAATGGCTGGCTGGACGGCCCGCGCACGATGCTGGAGGTGCTGACCTCGATCAAGCGCGCGGGCGCCGACATCATCATCACCTACCACGCCAAGGAGGCCGCCCGGCTGCTGAGGGGAGCCGCCTGATGGCGGCGATCACGTGCAGCCGCTGCGAGCAGAACAAAGACCAACTCAGCGAAGCGCCGGTGGGCGGCGTGCTGGGCGAGACGATCGTCGAGCGCATCTGCACCGGCTGCTGGGACGAGTGGCGTGAGACCTCCGCCCGGCTGATCAACCACTACGGCCTGAATCTGGGCATGCCCGACCACCGCAAGGAGCTCCGCCGCGCGATGAAGGAATTCCTCGGCCTGCCGGAGTAGGCTCGTTGGCCACAGATGAACACAGATTGACACAGATGGTTGGGGATGGCGCTGCTGGATTGGCCACAGATGAACACAGATTGACACAGATGGTTGGGGATGGCGCTGCTGGCGGAAGGGAGGATGAGTATCCCCATCGTGAACTCACCAGGGCGATCATCGCAGCGGCGTTTGAGGTGCACAATCAGCTCGGTGGTGGGTTCCTCGAGAAGGTCTACGAGAAGGCGCTGGTTCTTGAGCTGGAAGCGCGAGGGCTCGCGGTAAGGGCGCAGGCGCCTATCGACGTTCGGTACAAGGATGCGATCGTCGGCGAGTACTTCGCTGACCTGTTCATCAACGAAGCTGTGATTTGTGAGATCAAGGCCGGCCAGGCGATCAGTCCTGCTCACCAGGCTCAGTTGCTCAACTACCTCAAGGCTACCGGCATGAAGCTGGGGCTACTGATCAACTTCAGCCCTAGCCGCGTGGATGTCAAACGCATGGTGTACTAGCGCGATGCCAACATCTGTGTCCATCTGTGTTCATCTGTGGCCATTCTGATCCGTGGCTGAGCTGAAGGCTATCATTTTCGATTACTACGAGACGCTGGTGGAGCTGGTCACCCCAACGCGCGAGCGGGCGTTCGACGAGCTGGCGCGCAGCGTGGGCGTCGAGCTGCAGCCGGGCGAGGCGTATCGCCAGTGGCGGAACCTGTCGCTGACGGACACGGAGGCGCGCTTCGGTGGAGCCGAACGGCGGTTGCTCGACGGTGATCCGCCTCCGTTTGTGTCCTTCGCGGAGGCGTGGGAGCGCCGCTTCGGGGAGCTGTTCGAGCGCTGGGGCGTCGACGCGCACCCGAGCGTCGGGGTGGAGGTACAACACCGGATGCACGCGAATGGGCTCGCCTATCCCGAGGCGCCGGCGGCGCTCGAGGCGCTCGGCTCGCGCTACCGGCTGGCGGTGTTCTCGGACGCCGATCAGGGGTTCCTGGAGGGCAG
>JBBDNH010000026.1:0-1521 GCA_040877745.1 Dehalococcoidia bacterium | reverse complement strand
TGGATGTACTCGTGGGCGCGGTGCACGGGGTTCCGCGTCTGGAACCCGACGACGCTGCGCCAGCCGCGCTTCGTGAACTCCGCCCGCGTCTGGGCGGGCGTCAGGCGATGCTCCGGGAACGTCGCGGGCGCGTGCTGGAACAGCGTCACGTTGCCGCCCAGCAGCACCTCGCCCTGCGCGTAGAGCGCGGCGACGCCGGGATGCGCGTCCTCGCTCGTGCCATAGGCCTTCTCGGCTTCAGTCCTTTTGTCGTAGTCGAAGCGCTCTTCCAGGTCGAGCACGGCCAGCGGCTCGCCCGCCTCGCCCGCAAGCGCGACCTGCTGCCCGTCCGCGAGCGCCGTGGCCTCGTCGCGCGACGCGGAGAGCGTCACCGGCAGCGACCACACGGAGCCGTCCGGCAGGTGCATGTCGTCGACGACCGAGCGGTATTGCTTCTGCGTCATGAAGCCTTCGAGCGGGCTCAGCCCGCCGATCGCGAGCAGCTCCAGGTCGGAGAGCGCGCGCGACGAAAGCCGCACCAGCGGCAGCGAGGCTGCGCGTTCCCTGAGCGCGGCGGCTTCGTCGCCGGTCGCCTCGCGATTAATGAGTGTTCCGCCGTGTGGTGTGATCAGTCCTTCGGTCATGCTTACTCCACTACTCAGGGCTCCCCTACGAACCAACGCCGGAGGAGCCAGCCTGTGACGTTCCTACCGTTCAGCGGCGCTCTTCTCTCCTACCGGATCGAGGTAGCCGAGCTCCCCCAGCTTGGCAACAAGCTTGCCCAGGCTCTCCTGCTCGGTCTCCTTGTCAGTCTCCAGCACCACCTCCGGGTTGAGCGGCTCCTCGTAGGGGTCGGACACGCCGGTAAAGTTCTCGATCTCGCCGGCTATCGCCTTCGCGTAGAGCCCCTTCACGTCGCGCTCGGTGAGCACCTCCAGCGGGCACTTCACGTAGACCTCGATGAAATCGGCGTCCATCGCGCGCACCTCGTCGCGCACGCTGCGGTAGGGCGAGATGGCCGAGGCGATCGCGACCACGCCGTTGCGCGCCAGCAGGTTGCAGACGAAGCCGATGCGCCGGATGTTGATGTCGCGGTCTTCCTTGCTGAAGCCCAGCCCCTTACTGAGGTTCGTGCGCACGACGTCGCCGTCGAGCACCTCGACGTTCCTGCCGCGCTCCCGCAGCACCTGCTCCAGCTGGTGCGCGATGGTCGTCTTCCCCGCGCCGGAGAGCCCCGTGAACCAGACCGTCACTCCTCGTTCGCTCATGCCACCTCCTCTAGATCCTCGTTTCGCCGTGGGCGATCGGGATCACGTCGCCCGGCGTGTGGATGCCGCACTCCGTCTTATCCGTCCCCTGCCAGCGGCCCGAGCGCGGGTCCGCGCCCTTCGCGACCGGCTTCGTGCAGTAGGTGCAGCCGATGCTCGGATAGTTCTGATCGTGGAGCGGGTTGTAGGGCACGTCGTGACGCACGATGTACGACCAGACGTCGCCCTCCGTCCAGCGCGACAGAGGCAGCACATTCACCAGCCCGAACTTCTC
>JBBDNH010000025.1:0-1524 GCA_040877745.1 Dehalococcoidia bacterium | reverse complement strand
CCGAAGAGCGCCACCGCGGCGACCTGGCCGGCCGCGCGCCAGGACATGCTCCTTGCGACCCAAACGACGAGCCCAGCCGTCGCGATCGCGAGGAGCCAGGCGACGGCCGAGATCCCGGAGGCCGGCCCGACGGCCTGGAAGATCACGGCCGCGACGACGGCTAAGGCGGCTCCAAGCGCGAATCGCGCCATCGGCTGGCTCAGGAAGCCCGCGAGTAGTGACGGTTCCTTGCCTTGCGTCTGTCCCTCCGTTTCCGCCTCCGAGCGGACCGACGTCAGGATGTCGTCGACGATCTTCGCTCCGAGCAGGGCGAGCGGCAGCGCGAGGTGCACCGTGAGCCAGGGCATCTTCTCGCCGGCGACCGTGAGGCCGAAGAGGATCGATAACAGCCAGAACAGCAGGAACTTCGTGAAGGCATCCATCGAGAGCACAACGACGGCGCCGATCGCGATGACGAACGCGAGGTGGATGCGAAAGCCGCCCACGAGCGGCGCGCTGTCGGGCAGCACGCTGAAGGTCAGGACGAGCAGCAACGCTGAGGCCGCGAGCAGCTTCTGTTCCAGCTTCCCGCGGAAGCCGTAATAGAGCGCGCCGCCCAGGGCGAAGACGAGCGGTAAGAACTCGTAGATGGGCAGCAGTATCAGGTAGTAGTAGTCCGGCTGGTCGCCCCGCCGGACGCCCTGCTGCTCGAGCCAGTAGTCCATGGAGCCCCAGATGCCGGTCCAGAAGCCCGACATGTTGGTGAAGAAGCTGGTGAAGAGCAGCACGTAGATGCCGTAGAAGAGGGCGCCCGCGATCAACCAGACGCGCCAGTTCCACAGTACACCCACATACGCGCCGCCGAGGATCAGCAGCAACACGCTCCAGCGCATCCAATCGTCTTCGCCCATGTAGCCCTGGTTGTCGACCCCGAAGCTCTGGATCGCAGGCGCGAACTGCGGCGCGGCCAGCGTGCCGACGATGAGCAGCACCGGCCCGATGGCGGGCATCTCCGTCAGGTTGAACGTCTTGCGCCAGCCCTCGGTGACCGGCCACGACGCCGCGATCAACCACGCCGTTGGGGTGACCACCAGGTACGCGGCCGCGGTCTGCAGCAGCGTCATCTCGCGCGACGAACGGATCCGCTGGACGAGGTCGATCGTGAGCATGATGTCCAGGTAAACGAGGAAGACGCCAACGATGATGAAGGTGACTTCCTTCGCGGCGAAGCTGAGCGCTAAGAGCGGCGCGATGCCGATCAGCCAGCCCTCCTTCCGCTCCGCGAGGTAGCGCCACATACAGATGACCATGGCCAGGGCGAAGAACGCGACGTAGATGTCGTTCCGCGCGAATCGGCTGAAGTAGAGCAGCGCCGGCGACACGGCGAGTAGACCGGCCGCGACGAACGCTCCCAACGTGCCAAGCTGCCTTCTGAGCAGGAACGGCAGGCCCACCAGCGCAATGCCGAAGATCGCTGGGAACAGCCGCGACGTGTAGTCGCTGTCGCCGAAGATGACGAACGTGACCGCCGTCCCGAAGTATTGG
>JBBDNH010000024.1:0-8104 GCA_040877745.1 Dehalococcoidia bacterium | reverse complement strand
GAACGCCTTCGCGAGCCGCTCGCCGCGCAGCACATCGCAGCCCCTCAGGATCATCGATGTCCCGTCGAAGCTGCCCTTCATACCTTACTGCACGAACTCGGCCGGGATGCTGAAGTACGCGTTGTCGTCGTTGAGGCGTTCGTCCTCGTACAGGGATATCGTGAGCCGGTTCGCACGCTGGTCGTCCAGGTGGCGGGTCTGGCTGTAGAACTCGGACGTGAAGAGCGGCGCATCTTCCGTCTGGACGCCGTTCGACTCGTAGCGGCCGGCGTGCGAGCGCAGCAGGACGAAGTCGTAGTCGCGCTGCGGCAGGGTGCGATAGAAGTCGACGGTGACCTGCTCGCCGGGGATGTACTCGACCTCGTAGCCGGCGGCCTCCAGCAGGCCGGTCGCCTCGGAGGAGAAGTCCTCGTTCGGGAAGGTAAGGCTGAGCTGGTCGACGATCGCGGCCTTCGGTGGCCCCTCGGGCTCGTCGTCGCCGCCGGCGAGCGTATAGATGAGCACGCCGACGCCGATGAGCAGCCCGACCGCGAAGAAGGCGCCGACAGCCAGAAGGGCGGCCCGCAGCTGGTCAGCTTGCGGCGCTCCGCCCTGCTCAGGAGCCTTCTGGTTGTCTGCTGTCAGAATGTCACCCCGTGGCGCGTCCTACCCGCGCTGCCACCGCCTTCCAGCATACCAAACGCTCGCGGCGAGCATGGTGTTGCCGATCACGGGACAGCCAGCTAGGAACGCTTGCGACGGCCGCTACGTCACCACGCCGCGCTCGCGCAGGAAGGTGATCGCGTTCGCCACGGCGCCGTCCGGCTGCCGCTGGTCGATCTCGAAGACGCGCACGGCGCTCGCGGGCAGCCCCACGGCGATGTAGTCCCACTCGACGTCGCCCGCGCCCGGCGCGCGATGGTCGCCGATGCCGTCGACGTCGTGCAGGTGGCAGCCGAGCGTGCGCGCGCCGAGCGTGTCGAGCCACGCGCGCTTGTCGACGTAGCCGAGCCTCGCCTGCACCTCCGCGTGGCCGACGTCGTGCCAGTAGCCAGCCAGCTCCGGAGGGTAGTCCTCCAGCAGCGCGAGCGCCTCGTCCGCGAGCGGGAGCTCGTGGTGGTGCAGCCGGTTCTCCAGCCCGAAGGCGATGTCGCGATCGCGCGCGTGGGCCGCCAGCTCGGCCAGCGTCTCTCGCGCGCGTTCGAAGTACGGCGGCGCAAGCTCCGCCCGGCGCTCCATCGTCTCGCGGCGCAGGGCGTCCTGCTCCGGCCCGGTGCGCGTTCCGGCGTCGAACAGCCTGCGCATCTTCAGCTCGCTGTCGAACATTTTGTCGCCGATCGCTCCAAGGTGGACGACCACGAAGCCCACGCCGGCGTTCGCCGCGTGGTCGATGCTGCGCTTGGTGTGCTCGATGGCCGTGCGGCGCTCCTTGTCGTCGAGCGACGCGAGGTTGAGCGAGCTGTTGCGCCTCTCGCCGAGCCTGACGAGCGGCGCCGGAGCGTGGATGCTGGAGAGTCGCGCGCCGGAGCCATCGAGCAGGCGCGCGAACGGCTCCTCGGGCGTGACGTGGCTCACCTCGATGCCGTCGTAGCCAAGCTCGCCCGCGACGCGCACGAACTCGTGCATGTCGTCGAAGCGCTCCTGCTGCGCCCACATGGTGGAAAGCGAGTAGGTAGGCATCAGTTGTCAGTCATCAGTTTTCAGCTTTAGCCCCGCCTGCGGCGGGCAGGCACAGGTGAACACAAATGCGCACTGACTCCCTCACCCCGTTCCCCTCTCCCTCGGCGAGGGAGAGGGGCGAATATCGTCGCGACACCCTCGCTCGTACAGCTTGCGGTGAGGGAGCGCGCGAGGGAGTAGAAAGCATCATCTGAGCTCATCTGTGCGCATCTGTGGCCAATATCGCAGCACGGACAGCGTCGTAACGCCTCCGGCCAGCGTCGCCGCGAGCAAACTGAGCGCGAAGCCGAGGCCGTCCTTCGCGCCCAGGGCCGGCACGAGCGCGCCGCCGGCCATGCCCGCGATCGCGGCGAGCGGCAACGCGAGCAGCGCGCCCTGGCCTCGCGCGGCGATGAGCGCCGAGCACCAGGGCAGCAGACCGAACGCGCCCCAGAGGGCAAGCAGGCCCAGCAAGCCGAGAGCGTCCATTACCTGCAGGCTAGTCGATGGCGGCGGACGCGTCCAGGTTGCTAGGCTGCGGCATGCCGAACAGCATCTGCACCACCTGCGGCGTCCAGTACGGCGACGCCGGCACGCCGCCCGAGCGCTGCATCATCTGCGAGGACGAACGCCAGTACGTCAACTGGGGCGGCCAGCAATGGACGACGCTCGACCAGATGAAGGCGGCCGGCTACGAGAACGACGTGCGCGAGCTGGAGCCCGGGCTGACGGGCATCGGCACGAAGCCGGGGTTCGGCATCGGCCAGCGCGCGCTGCTGGTCCAGAGCGACGCGGGCAATGTGCTCTACGACTGCATCAGCTATCTCGGCGATGAGACCGTACGGCAGATCGAGGCGCTCGGCGGCGTTCAGGCGATCACGTTCTCGCACCCGCACTTCTACGGCTCGATGATCGAGTGGAGCCGCGCGTTCGGCGGCGCGAAGGTCTACGTGCCGGAGGCGGACCGCGAGTGGATCACGAGGTCCGATCCGGCGATCGAGCTCTGGGAGGGCACGGTGGAGCTGTTCCCCGGTGTCACGCTGGTCCAGTGCGGCGGCCACTTCGCGGGGAGCGCGGCGATCCACTGGGCCGCCGGCGCCGACGGCAAGGGTGCGCTGCTCACCGGCGATACCATCCAGGTGGTGATGGACCGCCGATACGTGAGCTTCATGTGGAGCTTCCCAAACATGATGCCGCTCAACGCCGCCGGCGTCCGCGGGGTGGTCGACGCGGTGCGGCCGTACGCGTTCGACCGCATCTACGGCGGCTGGTGGCACACGGTGATCGATCGCGACGCGCAGGCGGCCGTCGAACGCTCCGCCGGGCGCTATCTGAAGCTCATCGAAGGCTAGAGGGAACAATGCGTGACCGGCCAGCGTCAACCTTAGTAGGATGATCTGCCATGCGTAGGCCGGCCCGCCCCGCGCTGCTCGCGCCGATCCTGCTGCTGAGCCTCGTCGTCGCCGCCACCGCGCTTGCCGCCTGCGGCGGCGCCGGCGGACCGGCCGCCGCGATCGTCGAGGCCCGCTCAGACAAGGAGCGCATCGCCGATCCTCAGGTCAGCGACGCCGACCTGAGCGAGCTGGTGCGCGGCAACAGCACGTTCGCGTTTGACCTCTACCGGCTGCTGAGCGCGGGCGACGGCAACCTGTTCCTCTCCCCCTACAGCATCTCCGCGGCGCTGGCGATGACGTACACCGGCGCGCGCGGCGAGACCGAGCTGGAGATGGCCCAGGCGCTGAGCTTCCTGCTGCCCCAGTCCAGCCTCCATTCCGCGTTCAACGCCCTCGACCTGGCGTTGACCGCGGAGCCGGAGCTCACTGAGGAGCAGACCGGCGACCCGCTGCAGATCAGCATCGCGAACGCGATCTGGGGAGAGCAGACCTACGAGTTCCTGCCGGCGTTCCTCGATACGCTGGCCGAGAACTACGGCGCGGGGCTCCAGCTCCTTGACTTCATCGGCAACTACGAGGCGGCGCGCCGGACGATCAACGCCTGGGTGAGCGACCAGACCGAGGAACGCATCCCGGAGCTGCTCGAAGAAGGCACGCTTGACGACCTGACGCGGCTGGTGCTCACCAACGCCATCTACTTCAAGGCGTCGTGGCTCCGCCCGTTCCCGACGGAAGGCACACGCGACGGCGCGTTCCATCTGCTCGACGGCAGCGAGGTGCAGACGCCGATGATGCACCTCAACGATCGCATGGGGTATGGCGAGGTGGACGGTGTCGAGGTCGTACCGCTCCCCTACGAAGGAGGCGCCTACGCGATGTACGCGCTCCTGCCCCCGGAGGGCGAATTCGCGACCTTCGAGGCGAGCCTCGACGCGGAGCGCGTGGATTCGATCATCGACGGTATCGGCGACGCCATGGTCGACTTGACGATGCCCAGGTTCGAGTTCGACTCCAGCTTCGACCTGCCGGAGACGCTGAAGGAGCTGGGCATGGTCTCGGCGTTCGGCGAGGCGGACTTCTCCGGCATGGACGGCACGCGGAACCTCTACATCACCGATGTCGTCCACAAGGCGTTCGTCGCCGTCGACGAAGAGGGTACGGAGGCTGCCGCCGCCACCGGCGTGGTCGTCGGGGACGTGAGCGCGCCCGAACAGGTGGAGCTCGCCCTCGACCGACCCTTCCTGTTCCTCATCCGCCACATCGATACGGGGACGATCCTGTTCCTCGGCCGGGTGCTCGACCCGACGGCGTAGCGCGGTACCTGCGGCTGATCGGGGCTAGTGGCCGTTAGCGCGAAGACGAGTGCGGGATCTCCTGGAGCGGGATCACCGGGTCCGGCGCGGTTCCCGGCGGGAAGTCGGCGTCGGCGATGCCCTCGTCGCCCGACTCCATCTCCGCGATCACCTTGTCGCCCTCCTCGATGAGCGCGGAGAGGAACTCGTCCTCGTTCACCGTCTTCACAATCTCGCCCTTGCGGAAGATCACGCCGCGGCCCTTGCCGCCCGCGATGCCAAGGTCGGCCATCTTGGCCTCGCCGGGGCCGTTCACCACACAGCCCATGACGGCGACGGTGATCGGCTTGCCCAGCTTTTGGAAGTGCGCCTCCACCTTGTTCGCGAGCGGGATCAGCTCGATCTCGATGCGGCCGCAGGTAGGGCAAGCGACCAACGTCGGGCCGCGCTGGCGCAGGTTGAGCGAGGCCAGGATGTCCCAGCAGACGGGGATCTCCTCGACCGGGTCGGCGGCGAGCGAGACGCGGATCGTGTCGCCGATGCCCTCGGAGAGCAGGATGCCGATGCCGATCGCGCTGCGGACGGAGCCGGCACGCGGCGTACCCGCTTCGGTGACGCCGAGGTGGAACGGATAGGGCACCCTGGGCGCTAGCTCGCGGTAGGCGTGGACCATGGTCGGCACGTCGAACGCCTTGAGCGAGATCTTGATCTTGTCGAAGTTCTGCTCCTCCAGCAGGCCGATCTCCCACAGCGCGGCGTCGACCATGCGCTCGTGGATCGGCGGCGGCATCTCGCCCTCTTCCAGCGACCGCAGCGGCGGCAGGCTGCCGGCGTTCACGCCGATGCGGATCGGCGTCTCGCGCGCCTTCGCCTCCTGGACGACGGCGCGCACCTTGTCCGGGTCGCGAATGTTGCCGGGGTTGAGTCGCAGGCCGTGGATGCCCGCCTTGAGCGCGGCGAGCGCCCAGCGGTAGTCGAAGTGGATATCCGCGATGAGCGGCGTGGTGGTCTTCTGGACGATCTCCGGCAGCGCGGCCGCGGCCTCCTTGTCGGGCACCGCGACGCGCACGATCTCGCAGCCGACCTCGGCCAGCGCGGCGATCTGGTCGAGGGTCGCCTGGACGTCAGCCGTATCGGTCGCGGTCATCGACTGCACGACGACGGGCGCGTCGCCGCCCACCTGCACGTCGCGGATGTAGACGGGCTTGGTCTCTCGTCGAGGGCTCACGCCCCTAGGGTAGCGGGGCGCGGGACGGAGGGGAAGCGTTGTTCTAATCGAAGATGGCTGCAGCTAGGAATACGATTGGCATCGAGACGCCGGACATCAAAATCAGGAAGATGAAGACTCGCATGAGCACCATCGTGATTCGCACGGCAGCCGGATTGGCACTGGCCAGCTCAAGCGACAGCGGTACGCGACGCGCCACACTGAAACCCAGCCAGCCACCAGCTACTAGAGATGAGGCGCCTACTAGAATCGCTGCGATGGGGCTGAGAACGTCCATCCGCCTTCGGAGGAGTATCGGCCTGTTCAACGGCTGGCGATACCGGCTACCACCTACTAGCGAATCAGGGCGACCTTTAGGTCGCCAGCGAGCATGCCCTAATCGCCGGGCACGCGGGAGGCCTGAAGGCCTCCCCTACGAACGGCCGGACGGGGCGACTAGCGCCTACTTGAGGATGCCTTCGCCGTTGAAGATGCGGGCGATGTCGAAGAAGGTGATCACGACCGCGAAGGTGAGCATCGCTACGAGGCCGACCAGGTGCACCATCGCCTCCCGCTGCGGGGCGATGCGCTTGCCCCGGCGGAAGAACTCGATGACGACGAACACGATGCGCCCGCCGTCGAGCATGGGCAGCGGCAGGATGTTGAGCACGGCCAGGTTCATGCTGATCAGCGCGGCGAAGTCCATGAGCGACTTCCAGCCCGCCTCGTCGACTACTTCGCCCGTGAGCTGGGCGATGCCGACCGGGCCGGTCACCTGTAGTCCACCTCCGCCGCCCGCGACGCCTCCCCTGATGCGAGACTCGATCTCCTTGCGGGCGAGGACGACCGCCTCGATCGACCGCTCAGCGCCCGTCGGGATCGACTCCCACGGCGGATGCCACTGCGTTTCGCTGAATGGCTCCAGCCGCGTCGTGGGCACGGCCTCGCCCTCCGGCAGCTCGGCGTCCGGCGGGAGCCCAAGCTCCTCCAGGAGCGCGAGCCGGATCTCCTCCTGCTGCTCCAGTGTGATCGACTGCACCGAGCCGTAGGCCGGGCTGATCGTGATGCCCGTTGGGCCCTGCGGCCGTTCGATGCCGTCCTCGTCGACGTAGTTGTCGGTCGCCCAGCGGGCGTAGACCGGCACCTCCACGAACTCCGCGCCGTCCGTCCCGCCGCGCCGCACCAGCAGGTCGATCGTCTCGCCCAGGTTCAGCCGAATGCGGTAGCTGAGCTCGGCGATGCTCTGGACCTCGCGGCCGTTGACCTCGAAGATCACATCGCCGGACTGCAGGCCGGCTTCCTCGGCCGGGCTGCCGGGCACCACGTCGGCGATGAGCGCGCGGCTGACGTCGACGTCACGAGGAATGCTGAGCGCCAGCGCAAAGAGCGCGACCGCCAGCACGACGTTCATCGCCGCGCCGGAGCCCAGCACGACGAGCCGGATCCAGCGTGGCTTCGCGGCCAGGCTTCGGGGGTCGGTCGGGTCCTCTTCGCCCAGCAGCCGCACGAAGCCGCCCAGCGGCACCGCGTTAATCGTGTACTCCGTCTCGCCGCGCTTGATGCCCCAGACCCGCGGCGGGTAGCCGATGCCGAACTCGAGCACCTTCACGCCGGCCAGCTTCGCGGTGAAGAAGTGGCCCAGCTCGTGCACCACGATCAGCACGACGATCATGGCGAGGAACGGCAGGATGGCTTCGAAGACGACTGGCATTAGCTAGCTCTTATGGTAACGCAATACGTCCGACAAGCGGTACGGCGGCTCACACTTTGGCGCGCACCCATTCGTCCGCGAAGGTGCGCGCCCAGGCATCCGCTTCGAGAACGGCCTCCAGATCGGTATCGGCTCCGCCACGATGGGCCGACAGGGTCTCGTCCAGCAGCGACGTGATGTCCGTGAAGCGCAGGTGGCCGGCGAGGAAGTGCCCGACGGCAGCTTCGTCTGCGGCGGCGAGCGCGGCGGGATAGGTGCCGCCGCGACGTCCCGCCTTCAGCGCGAGGCTGAGCGCCGGGAAGCGGCGCAGGTCCGGCGACTCGAAGTGCAGCTCGCCGATGCGCACGAGGTCGAGCGGCGAGGTCTGGGCCGCGACGCGCTCCGGGTAGCAGAGCGCGATGCGGATCGGCATGCGCATGTCCGGCTCGCCGAGCTGCGCCTTCACCGAGCCGTCGGTGAACTCGACGAGCGAATGCACGATGCTCTCGCGGTGGAGGACGATGTCGATGCGGTCCATCGGGACGTCGAAGAGCCAGCGCGTTTCGATCGCCTCGAAGCCCTTGTTGATCAGCGTGGCCGAGTCGACCGTGATCTTGCGTCCCATCTCCCACGTCGGGTGTTCGAGCGCGTCCTGGGGCGTCACCTTGGAAAGCTGCTCGGCCGTGTAGTCGCGGAACGCGCCGCCGGACGCCGTGAGGATGATCCGGCTGACGGCCGAGCGCTCCTCGCCCCAGAGGCACTGCCAGATCGCGCTGTGCTCGCTGTCGACCGGGAGCAGCTGGCCGCCGCCGCGCGCCGCCGCTTGCGTCACCAGCGCGCCCGCCATCACCAGCACCTCCTTGTTCGCGAGCACGACCGGCTT
>JBBDNH010000023.1:0-8120 GCA_040877745.1 Dehalococcoidia bacterium | reverse complement strand
GACTCCTCCGCGTCGCGCCCCGCCCTCCCGGTCCGTGGCGTTCCCGGGCCGTCGAATGCGTAAGCGGCGCACAGAAGGCCCCTACTCCACGGACGCCTCTTCAGCGACCTCTTCAGGCGTCTCGTCTGGCGTTTCGTCCAGCGTTGGCTCCGGCTTCTGAGCAGGCTTCGCTTCCAGCGCGCACGTCTCGCGGATCTCGCGCTCGATCTCGCCTGCCAGCGTGGGGTTCTCGCGCAGGTAGGCCTTCGAGTTCTCGCGACCCTGTCCGAGCCGCAGGTCGCCGTAGCTGAAGAACGCGCCCAGCTTCTTGATGATCTCCAGCTCGACGCCGAGGTCGATCAGGTCGCCTTCGCGGCTGATGCCGGGGTGCGTGGTCGCGAACAGGATGTCGAACTCCGCCATGCGGAAGGGCGCCGCGACCTTGTTCTTAACGACCTTCGCCCGCACGCGGCTACCGATCACCTGCTGGCCCTGCTTCAGCGTCTCGATACGGCGGATGTCGATGCGGACCGAGCTGTAGAACTTGAGGGCGCGGCCGCCCGGCGTCACTTCCGGGTTGCCGAACACGACGCCGATCTTCTCGCGCAGCTGGTTGATGAACACGACGGCGCACTTCGAGCGCGCGATGGCGCCGGTGAGCTTGCGCAGCGCCTGCGACATCAGCCGCGCCTGGAGGCCGGGCAACGAGTCGCCCATCTCGCCCTCGATCTCCGCGCGCGGCACGAGCGCCGCGACGCTGTCGATCACGACGATGTCGACGGCGTTGCTGCGTACGAGCGCCTCGGCGATCTCGAGCGCCTGCTCGCCGGTGTCGGGCTGGGACACGAGCAGCTCGTCTATCTTCACACCGATGCCAGCCGCGTACGTCGGCTCCAGCGCGTGCTCGACGTCGATGTAGGCGGCGGTACCGCCCAACGCCTGCGCCTGCGCGACGACATGCTGCGCGAGGGTCGACTTGCCGGCCGACTCCGGTCCGAAGATCTCGGTGATCCGGCCGCGCGGGATGCCGCCGACGCCGAGCGCGAGGTCGAGCGCGATGGAACCGGTGGGTATCGCCTCGATATGCAGGTTCGCCGAGGCGTCGCCCAGGCGCATGATGGCGCCCTGGCCGAACTGCTTCTCAATCTGCCCCAGGGCGATGTCGAGCGCCCCGGTCTTCTCGTCGCCCTTACTTTCGCTTTTGCCGTTATTGCTCGCCATCATCGCGCCTCCGTGCTTCGATGCTACCTCTCGTACCATGTTCGCCACCATAGCACAGGTGTTCTCATGATGCAAGCCCCGTCTTCAGCTTGCATTCACAGCAGCTAGAAGCTCGGAGAGCGCAGCCTGAGCCTCGGCCCTACCGCGCAAAGAGAAGTGCGGGCTTAGCTCCAGCGACTGCTCCAGCAGCGTCCGCGCCTGCGCTTCGTCGCCCAACGCTCGGAAAATCATCCCGGCGTGGTAGAGCAGCTGGGCATCCTGGGTTCCCAGCCGAAGCGCCTGCTCGATGAGCGGCGCTGCCTCCGCGTACCGGCCCGCGTGATAGAGCGCCCAGGCCGCCGCATCGTAGCTGTAAATGTCGCGCCGGCCCGCCAGCTGCGCGAGCGCGAGATCGACCGAGCCTTCGGTCTCCACGCCGTACGCGGCATGCAGCATCACGAACTCGTGGATGTGCGGGATGCCGCTCTCCACCTCGTACTGAGAGAGCGCGCGCGCGGTCGCGTAGTGCTCCTGGGCTTTCGCGTCGTCACCAAGGGCGTTGAAGAGATCGCCAAGCGCGGCGTGAAACGGCGGCTCGGCCCGCGAACTCAGGGCGTCTTCATAGAGGGCGATGGCGCCGTCGTAGTTGCCCGCGGCCGTCTCGACGCGGGCCAGCCCACCGAGCGCGAACGCGTACGACGGCAGGGCCTCCAGCGACCGCTCGTACCAGGTCCGGGCCTCATCGTAGCTTCCAACCTTGAACAGCAGGTCGCCGAGCTGCGTGCGATACCAAGCCAGGCGCTCCGGCGAACTGCTGCGCTCGCTCGCAGCGGCCTCGGCCTCGCGCATCAGCTCGATGGCCTCCTCGGGGTCGCCGTACAGCTCCACCACGTACGCGAGGCGGCTGAGGACCGCCGGGCCCGTCGCGACCTCGGCGAGCGCTTCGTACGCGGCGAGCCCTTCGTCGTAGTTGCCGAGCGCGAGGTGCGCATCGCCTACGGTCGCGAGGGCGGCCGTGGCGTCGGGGTCTGCGGCGTAGGCTAGCTGCGCGGTCTCCAGCGCAGGGACGAACTCGTGTCGCGCCAGCATCACCTCCGCGAGCGCGACGCGAGCCTCGATGTCGTCCGGACGCAGGCGCAACGACGATTCCAGAGCAGCCTGCGCGCTGGCGTACGCGGTGTTGTCTCCCGTCTCCCGTGCGTAGCGCGCGTACGCCAGACCGAGCTTGCTGTAGGCGACGAAGTCGGTGGGATCGCTCTCCGTCCGGGAGCGCCAGAACGCGACCGCCAGCTCCGCGGACTGGCCGCCGCTGGGGGCGGTTGTCTGGCTTGAGCCTGCGGAGTCGGAGCCGGAGCGCAGCAAGGCCACGAGTCCCAGTGATGCTCCGGCGAGCACGAGTACGAGTCCGATGCCGAGTAGCAGACGATGCATTCTGTTGCTCCTGAACTAGAGAGGGTGCGCGGGTCGCGCCCGCGCACCCTCAACGTTCACTTACCCTTGAGCGCGGCGCAGGTAGAGGCTGGCGCCGACAGCGGCCATGCCCGCCAGGACCGTCGCGACGACGATCCAGAGCACCATGTTGCCGTCACCGTCCGAGGGGCCGCCGTTGCCGGCGCACGGCGGCTGGGTCACCGGCTCGTCCGGCTCACCAGCCGCCTGGTGCGGATCGGCGAGGTACGGGAAGCTCGTTCCCAACGCGACATCGTTCGCGTCTACGCCGTCGGAGACGCCCGCCGCTCCGCCGCGGTTCAGCACCAGACCGAGCGCGGCGTCGATCACGTCGTCGGTGAGCGTGCGGCCGTTCGGGAACCCGACCGGCTGCGAGAAGTCGATCGTGACCACGTCCGGGATCACGGCGCCGGCGACGTCGGCCGGGCTGAGGTCGCCCAGCGGCCCGCCGTCCTGTTCGCTACCGAACGTCGAGTCGATCGCGCCGCGCAGGCCGTCGATCGTTGCCTCGGCCGTGGAACGGAAGTCATCGACGTCGTTGGCCGGGTCGGCCTGGTTGAAGGCGTCCTTTTGGTCACTGGGAATGAGCGCAGTGTTGATGGCTGGGATCGCCATCCGGTCGACCTGGGAGCCGTCGCGCGAGGTGCTCGCCCAGGCCTTGATCGTGCCCGAATCGGACGTGTCTTCGCCCGTGAGGGCCGTAATCGGCAGCTCGATCACGATCGCGGAGATGTTCGTCCCTGCGAACGCGTCGGTAGGGCTCTCGCCCTCGGGACGCAAGCCGCTCGCCGGAACGAAGGGGCCCGCGACGAAGTTCTGGAACCCAACGAGGTCGAAGAAG
This sequence comes from Dehalococcoidia bacterium, assembly GCA_040877745.1. Taxonomy (GTDB): domain Bacteria; phylum Chloroflexota; class Dehalococcoidia; order DSTF01; family RBG-16-68-14; genus JBBDNH01. Next base: position 4,651 of record JBBDNH010000023.1, on the reverse strand, counting down.
AACGGGTCATCGCGCGGGCCCGCGAACACTCGGATGCCGCCCGCGTCCGTGATCTCCGCGTCTGCCGAGCCCGGTGTGGTCACCTCGCCCGTGATCGGGTCGCCCAGGCCCTCGATCGTGAACATCAGCGGATCGCCGCTGAAGGTAATGCTCGCCGTCGCATCGGCGACCGCATCGCCGGTGTTGTCGACGTGGATCTGATACTCCACGTCCGTGGCGAAGTTCGCTGGATCGCCCGGCACCGTGAGACCGTTGACGTCGAGCGCGACGACGAGGTTGTCGCCGTTGGCCGGACTGCGGAACGCGTAGACGTCGGTGATGTCCGCAGCGGGGTCGTCCTCGACGGAGGGCGAGTCCCTATGGTCGGCCGCGCTGACGGTCATGGCGAAGATCGCCATCACGACCAGGACGGCCATGGCTGGAACGAGACGCTTGAGCACGGGTTTCCTCCTTTGTTTGCGGCTGCGACCCGCCGTATCCGGGCCGCTATAATGCCTTCGGCCTGCTTCCTGACGCCCGGTTTGCTCTCTTGCGGGCGTCATCGTTCGGTATTCGTTAGAGCGGCCCTGATGGATCACAGCGAAGCAAAGTTGGCGTCTTGAGCCGGGAACCTGATCCTTCGGCCTCCGCTGGCCGAACCACCGATAGAGAAGACCGGGCGCTTCTCGAGCGGCTGCGTCGCGACGACCGCGGCGCGATGGCAGCGCTCTACGATCAGTACGGCAGGATCGCGTTCGGGCTCGCGTATCGAGTCGTCGGCGCGCCGGAGGAAGCGGAGGACATCGTGCAGGAATCCTTTCTGACGCTGTGGCGCCAGGCCGAGCGCCTGGACGCATCTCGCGGCACGCTTCGTTCGTACCTCCTCACCATCGTCCACCGGCGCGCGATCGACGCGGTGCGACGTCGCTCGGGCCGCAAGGAGAGCGTGCTGGCAGAGGCAGGCGACGTAGCAGCCGAGACTGCCGACCCGGCGGACACCGCCGCCGCCACGGACGACCGCGACGCCGTCCAACGCGGCCTGAGCGAGCTTTCGTCCGATCTACGCCAGGCGATCGAGCTGACGTACTTCGGCGGGCTGACGGCTGCAGAGCTGGCCGAGCGAGCGCGGATACCGCTGGGCACGGCCAAGAGCCGGCTGCGCCTGGCGTTAGACCGGATGAGGAAGGTGCTAGCGGAGCCGAGCGCCACATGAGCTGCGACGAGATCAACGAGCTGCTGGCCGCGTACGCCCTCGATGCGCTGGGGCCGGAGGAGCTTGCCATGGTGGATGAGCATCTGGCCTCGTGCCGCCGCCACGACGAAGCGCTGGCCGAACACCGCACGGCTACCGCCAGCCTGTCTGCGGAACGCGAGCCCACGCCCGAACTGCGCTCGCGGCTGCTCGATGCGTTCGACGCAGAGGCCGCCTCTCGCGAACCCGAGCGGCCGGTCGAGCTCTCGGCCTTCCGGCGTGTGGCGGAACAGCGGCCGGCGTTCTGGCTCGCGGCGGCCGCCGTACTGCTCGTGGCCGTCGTCGGGCTGACGACCTGGGGCCTCGTACTTCAGCTCGAAGGCGGCACTTCGGACTCGCAGCTCTCGGCCTTTGCCGGTGAGGCCGGCGAAGGCCGGCTGATCTACCTGCCGGACGATCAGATCGCCATTGTGCGGCTGGAGCTGGCTGCGCCCGACGCGGATCACACCTACCAGGCCTGGGGCGTGTTCGCCGATCAGACACTCAGCCTGGGGCTCGTTCCGAACGATGGCGTCGCGGCCTTCCGGCACGACCTCTCATCGGCTCAGGCCGTGGCGATCAGCGTAGAGCCGCTCGGCGGCAGCGACCAGCCGACGACAGACCCGGTCCTCGTCGCGAACGTGGACTAGGCGGGCGACTCCGCGTCGCCTCGCGGCTCCGGCGGTGAGATTAGCACGTGCCACGCGAACAGCCCCAGCCCGACGATCGTGAGCGGGATCAGCCGCACGAGATGGGTCACGATCGCGTAGGCCGCCGCGGGGCCGCTCGCGACGCCGAAGCTGCGCATAATCTCGGCGGCGACGACTTCGTACGGCCCGATGTTGCCCTGCGAGACCTGGATCAGGCCTGAGACGTTGATCGCCGCCGTGAGCACGAGATAGGCCTCCCAGTCGACGTCGAGGTCGAACGCGAGGCCGACGGTGTAGTAGACGCCCGCGGTGACGGCCCACGCGGCGCCCGTCGCAAGCGCGGCGACGAAGAGGCTTCGTTCGCTGCGCACCGAGGCGACGCCCTCCGCGAACGCGCCCGCCCATTCGGCGAACTGCCGGGCCACGCCCTCCGGCACCGGGATGCGCGCGAACGGCGCCGCGAGCGCAGCTGCTAGCGGGCGCAGCCGCTCCGACCAGCGTGGCGCGTAGGCGAGGCGGATCGCCAGCAGCCCGCCCAGCGCGACGCCGCCGGAAACGAGCACGGCCCACACGATGCCGGTCTCATTACCGATGATGAGCAGGATCGGGATGAACAGCGCTGCCAGCACGATGCCGTCCATGAAACCCTCGACCGCCATCACGCTGAGCATCGACGCGATGCGGAAGTTGTAGCGCGAGGAGAGGTACTGCGCGCGCAGCACCATCCCCATGCGCATGGGCAACACGTTGTTGCCCATGATGCCGACGAGCAGCGCCGCGAACAGCCTGGCGTTCGGCGGCGGCGAGAGGTGCCGCAGCAGCGCGCGCAGCCGCACGGCCTGGAACCAAACGTCGATAAAGTTGAGCGCGATGGCCGGCGCGAGCCAGACGAGCATCACGCCGCCAAGGCTGTCCTTCAGCTCGCCGAGGTCGGTGCGCAGTACGAACACCGCGCCGAAGACCGCCGTGACCGCCAGCCCGAGCACGGTGCGCGGGATGCCGGTCGCCCAGAGCGTCCGCCAGCGCCTTCGCCAGGGCGCCCAGCCGTTCCCTGCCTCCGCGATCGACCCGTCCATCGTTGAGCCCAGTATCGAGGCGGCGCGGAGCGAAGGCAACCGCGGTTGGCGGCAACCCGCGGTTGACGCCCTCCTTCGGGGAACGTTATCGTACTCGCAACAACGCACGCGCGATCCGGGAGGCGAAACTCATGGCACCGAGCCCCGACGGCCCCCGCAAGCCCGCCCAAACGCAGGTCATCCCCCTGGAGGCCGGCGCGCTTCCCGAAGCGAACCCCAAGAACCTTGACGCCTATCTGCCGGACGCGCCGCCCGTCACCAAGGTCCACTTCGACGCGGTCGACGCCGCTCCGGGGAAGACGCCCGGCAAGGTGAGCACGTTCGCCACCTGGGCGAAGAACGTCGCCACGGGCAAGTCGTGGGTGATGGACCTGAACGTGATCTCGACGAACCGCTGCACGCAGACCTGCCCGATGTGCAACTCGTACGTCCTGGCGCAGACGAACCGCTCGATGCTCACGGTCGAGCAGTTCCGTGGCTACCTCGACAAACTCGCGCCGTATCGGGTCGCTTCGTGCACGATCTCCGGCGGCGAGCCGACGATTGTGCCGGACATGCCCCAGATCCTGATCGAGGCGCAGAAGAGCTTCCCGTTCGGCGTCACGATGATCTCGAACTTCTACGGCAACACGAAGCGCATCATGCGCGTCATGGACACCGCGCTCAAGCTGGGCATCCGCATCAGCTGCTCGTTCGACGGCTTCGGGGAGGCCGCCGACAAACAGCGCGGCGCCCGTAACGTCGCGGAGCACGTCCTCGCCCACCTGCGGATGGTGCTCGAACACAAGCGCGAGCTCGGCGTCGACACGTCCGTCACGCTGCACACCGTCCTGAGCGACGACAACGTTGCGCAGTACCCGCAGATCCTGGAGCTGGTGAAGGAGCTCGGCCTGCGGCACACGGTCGCGCCGGTGAACGACTTCGGCTACGAGGCCGCGAACCTCTCCGAAGGCGAGGCCATGCCCACGAAGCTCTCGCCGTCGCCCGAGTTGGAGCAGGCGGTCGAAGCCGCGCTGGCGAGCCCGAACCTGGTGCAGAGCCACGCCTACGTGAAGGGCATCCTGCCTTACATCACTCGCGACGGCTTCGAGAAGGTGTGCCCGTATCTGACGCCCGGCCTGAAGAGCCTGAAGCTCTTCATCGAGCCGAACGGCGACATCTCCGTCTGCGACCGGCAGCCGATCGGCAACCTGAACGAGGACACGCTGGAGGAGATCTTCGAGAGCGACGCCTACCAGCGCACGGTGGAGCAGTCGCTCGAGCCATGCCCCGGGTGCTGGCTCACCTGCTTCGTGGAGATGCCGCTCAGCATCAAGCCCAAGACCATCGCCAGCCTCGACTTCCTCCACCGCAAGGCGCCGAAGGGACTGTAGTCCTCAGTTGTCAGTTCTCAGTTGTCAGTAGCCGAGCCTTTCCAGGCTCGGCGAACGGGCGAGGCTGGAAAGCCTCGCCTACAAGATCCGCGGGTCAGGCGTTGGCCTATCTTCGCGGGTCGGGCTTTAGCCTGACAGGGACCTGGCAGCCCGGAGCGAGTCGGCGGGAGGCCTGAAGGCCTCCCCTACGCGGTTCGCGAGGCCGTGTAGGATCCCGGCCCTGGCGGGGCCGCCAGATGCTTCGCTTCGCTCAGCATGACAAGGGGACGTCAGCCTTCAGCGCTCAGCGGTCAGTGGGTAGCCGAGCCTTTCCGGGCTCGGCGAACGGGCGAGGCTGGAAAG
>JBBDNH010000022.1:0-8131 GCA_040877745.1 Dehalococcoidia bacterium | reverse complement strand
CTACGAGCCTGCCAGGCAGCGGGTGTCGCAGCAGACGCCGCTCGGGCGCGTCGCGTCGCCGGAGGACGTCGCGCAGGTCATTCTAAGCTTGATCGCGGGCGCGGACTTCGTCACCGGCCAGACCATCGTCGTCGATGGCGGCAACTCGATCGGGGTGTAGCTACTCCGGCGCCCAACCGGCTTCCTGCAGGAAGCGCGACACGCGCTCGTTGAATGCCTCGGCGCGCTCGAAGTAGGCGGAATGGCCGGCTCCAGGGATCACGTCGAACTGGGAGCCGGGCACCTGCTCGTGCGCCATCCGCACGATGTGCGGCGGCGTGATCGAGTCCTCCTCGCCGACGAGGAACAGGATCGGGACGCCGAGGTCGACCAGCCGCTGCGCCGAGCTGCCGTGATAGCCGGGTATCGGCGCGAGGAAGTCCTTCGGACGCGGCGGGTTGAGGCGACCGATCAGCCCGTAGAGATGCGCGAGCTCCGGGCGCTCCTTCCGCAATCGTGGCGCTATCGCGCGCTGCGCCAGCGACTTCCGCCCAACCGGTGTCGTTCTGTACTGCTCTTGCGCGGCCCGCACCTCCTCGCTCACCGCGCCGCCGGTGGTGCCGGCTAGCACGAGCGCGTGGACTCGCTCCGGATTGCGCACTGAGAAAGAGACCGCCGTCCGGCCACCCATCGATTGCGCGACGATCACCGCGCGCTCGATGCCGAGCTGGTCGAGCAGCTCACGGAGGTCGTCGGCGAACGCCCTTCGGCCTTCGCCGGAGTCGGCGGAGCGGCCGAACGCCCGGTGGTCGAAGACCACGCATCGGTAGCGCGACGAGAAGTACGGCGTCTGCTGCCACCAGCTGAGGTGGTTGCCGCCCGCGCCGTGGGCGAAGACGAGCGCGGGCCCGCTCCCGTAGGCGTGGTAGTAGAGTCGGATGCCGTTGACTGAGGCCCAGGGCATAGCAGCTTCCAGCGAAACGAGCGTAGCACCGGCCTGGCGGGGTAGGCAAGCCCTGTGCGATCTGCGTCCTCCAGGGGGCTTGACACCCCCGTGGAGCATCGGGTACAGATACGGTGCATGACGGGCTTCGATTGCCCGAATGTGGTGGGGTAACCCGTTTGCACGAAGGCAGGTACCTCAGGCCGGCTGGACGCGGTTTACAGCAAGCCGGTGAGGAGTATAATGTGCTCAGCCGCCAGGGGGCGGTGCGTCACCCGTAGCTGTGCGCAGCCAACGAGGAGGAGGGAACCACACATGGCAACCAAGAGCTACTGGCAACGATTCCAGCGACAACGCATCTCGCGCAGGCGAATGCTTGCCGTCACGGGCGCGGGGGCTGCTGGGCTGGCCGTCGTTGCCGCGTGCGGAGATGACGACGGAGGCGGTGGAGACGGAACGCCGGAGCCAACCCAGGGAGTCGTCGGCGAGCCGAAGTACGGCAACCGCTACCAGATCGGCACCGCCGTCAACGTCGATACGCTCGACCCGCACATCTCCATCGCAGGGGGCCCTGCCTACTTCCCGCGCATCTACAACGTCCTCGTCGCACGCTCTGCGCTCGATGCTGAGTTCGAGTTCAACGACCTGGCCGAGAGCTTCGAGCAGCCGGACGAGACCACCTGGATCTTCAGCATCCGGCCTGGCGTGAAGATCGCCCCGAACGACATGGGCGTGCCCGAGCGCGACATGGATGGCATCGACGCGTTCGAGAGCTTCGAGCGCATCAAGGGTCTCGACCAGGCGAACGCGGCCGTCTTCGTCAACCAGTGGTTTGCGCAGCACGAGGCAAACGCCGACGGCACTGTGTACACGGTGAACACGCCGGACCCCTATGCCTGGTTCATCCTACGCATGGGCTTTTTCATCAACAACATCCCACCGCGTGAACTGATCCAGAATGAGCCTGAGCGCATGCGCACCGCGGGCGTCGGCGGCGGGCCGTTCCTCGTCCCGCTGGGCGGCTACACCGAGGGCGAGCGGCTGGTGCTCAACAAGAACACCAATTACTACCGCACCGACCCGAACAACGACGACGCCCAGCTGCCGTACATCGATGGCATGGACGTTCGCATCATCGCCGACCGCTCTGCCCTGCGGACGGCGTTCCTGTCGGAGCAGACGCACTCCTACGCCGCGGAGAACAAGGCAGAGGCGGACGAGCTGCTCGGCCAGTACGATGTCTACCAGGGCTCGGCCGACCCGACGTTCACGTTCATCGCGGTGACGATGAACGTCCTCAAGCCGCCCTTCGACGACCCGCGCGTCCGCAAGGCGGTCATGCACTCGATCAACCGCCAGCAGTACATCGACATCGTCTACAAGGGCGACGCGCAGGCGAACGGCATCGTCCACTGGCCCACGGGCGCCTACGCGCTGGACCCGGCCGAGCTGGACGAGCTGCAGAAGTTCGACCCCGAGCTCTCCAAGCAGCTGCTCACCGACGCCGGGCACGATCTGCCACTCAAGATCAAGGTCATGTTCCCGGCCAACAGCACCATCGAGGAACACAGCACCCACCTGCCGATCTTCCTGGAGCAGATGGCCGCCGCCGGCTTCGAGGTGGAGCAGGACGCCCAGGACTTCGCGACGTGGCTCAACAACTACACCGAGAAGAACTACGACATGAGTCTGGCGCTCAACCAGATCTACGAGACGCCGGAGATCCCGTTGGACTTCTACCACTCGGCCGGTCCTGCGGGCGACCAGATCTACTCGGAAGGCATGCAAGACCCGGCGATCGACGCGCAGATCGATGCCGCGAAGATCATCACGGACTCTGAGGAGCTCGTGAGCGCGATTCAGGACCTGCAGCGAACCCTTTACGAGGCAGGCCCGATGTTCCTGCCCATTGTCAGCCCGTTCAACCGGACGCTCTACTGGAACTTCGTCAAGAACATTCCAGGTGGCGTCGGCTCGGCAGGACTGCTGCTGAACGACTGGTGGCTGGACCTGTAGAGCCAGGAGCTTAGAGACCTAGCGAGGGCTTTCCTTGCGCGCGTACATCATCCGACGGCTGATTACAGGGGTCTTTATCCTCTTCATTCTGTCCGTCGTGGTGTTCCTGTTGCTGCGCATTGCGCCGGGCGACCCGGCGAAGCTGCGTTGTCCCTTCTGTCCGGAAGACCAGCTAGAAGGCCTGCGCGAGGAAATGGGGCTGAACGACCCGTATTACGTCCAGTATTTCGACTGGATGGGGGCCGTCGTCACCGGCGATCTGGGTACCTCCAATTTCAACCAGCAGCCCGTGACCGATGCCGTCAAGCAGCGGCTCCCGGTGACCGTGGAGCTGCTGATCATCACCATCCTGGTGACGCTTGTGCTCGGCGTCCCGTTCGGGATCATTTCTGCGCTCTACCGAAACTCACCCGCTGACTTCGGCGTTCGGATCGGTGCGGTGTTGGGCCTCGCTGTGCCCAACTTCTGGCTTGCCACGCTGGTGCTGTTAATCCCGCTCGAGCTCTGGGGCTACGCGCCGCCGCTAGGCAGGACGGTCGCCTTCTTCGACAACCCGTGGGAGAACCTGCGGCAGTTCGGCCCACCGGCGATCGTCCTCGGACTCGCTTCGGCAGCGGGCATTATGCGCCTGACGCGGTCGTCGCTGTTGGAGGTGCTGCGCACGGACTACATCCGCACCGCCCGCTCGAAAGGCTTGCGGGAGCCGCTCGTGGTCGGGCGGCATGCGCTGAAGAACTCGCTGATTCCGGTTGTCACCGTCCTTGGCCTGCAGATCGCTGGGCTGCTTGGCGGCACCGTGATCATCGAACAGATTTTCGCGCTGCCGGGACTGGGCCAATACCTGCTCTTTTCGCTCGTCGCAAAGGACTTCCCGGTGGTTCAGACCATGACTCTGTACGTGGGTGTGATCGTGGTGGTGATGAACCTGCTGGTCGATATTAGCTACGCGTGGCTCGACCCGCGCATTCGGTACAGCTAGGAGCAGAGCGATGGCCACGGAGCAGGCGGTTGGTGTTCTCGGGACGGAGCTGGAGCAGGCGCTTCGGCCGCGCAGGCCGCTCTGGTCAACGCTGTGGAACATCTCGCGACAGAACCCGCTCGGCGTGATCGGCTTCGTGATCCTGGTCGTTCTGCTCGTCGTGGCGGTCTTCGCTCCACTGATCGCGCCGTATGAGATTGGCGATCTATCGGCGGGCGGCATCAACGAAGATCCATCCTGGTCCCACCCGTTCGGTACGGACAACCTCGGTCGCGACATGTTCAGCCGCGTGGTGTATGGCTCGAGGATCTCATTGCGGGTCGGCGTCCTGTCGGTCGGCGGTGGGACGTTGATCGCCCTCACGCTCGGGATCATCTCCGGCTACGCCGGCGGCACGCTCGACAACCTGATCCAGCGGGCCGTGGACACCGCCATCGCGTTCCCCGGGCTGCTCCTGCTGCTCATCCTGGCGCAGGTGCTGGGCCCTTCGATGCAGACGGTGATCCTCGCGGTCGGTATCTTCATCATCTTCCCCGTGACGCGCGTCGTCCGGGGCGCCGTGCTGTCGGAGCGGAACAACCAGTACGTGGAAGCCGCCCGAGCGCTGGGTGCATCCACGCCGCGCATCCTCTTCTATCACATCGCGCCCAACGTGACGGCGCTTGCGATCATCATCGCCACCACGCTGCTGGGCACGGCCATCCTGGCCGAGGCTTCGCTCTCATTCCTGGGGCTGGGTATTCCGGTACCGAACCCGTCATGGGGCACCGATGTGAGCACGGCCCGCAACCACTTCCCGGTGCACGTCTGGTGGGCGTTCTTCCCGGGCCTTGCGATCACGCTGACCGTGCTCGCGTTCAACCTGCTGGGCGACTCCCTGCGCGACATCTTCGACCCGCGGCTGCGCGGCCGCCTGTAGCGGCGGCGCGCATCCGGCATACGAAACGGCCCGTACACAGCAAGGGGCGTTGTGGTGTCGACCGGCGTTCGGGTTAGCCGTTCAAGAACTCTGCGACGACTGAGACGAACTCGTCCGGCTTCTCGATCATCGGCAGGTGCGCGCACTCCTTGAGGATGACGACCCGCGAGTCGCGGATACGCGACCGGAAGTCCTCCGCGTAGCTCGGCGGTACCAGGCGGTCGGACTCGCCCCAGAGGATCAGCGTGGGCGCCTGGATGCGGTGGATGCGCCGCTTGAGCCCCTTATCCGGGATGGGCCAGAGGAACTTGCCCGCGGCCGTGAGCGCCTGCATGCGCTGGAACATGCCCTCCATCATCGCGTCCGGCGAGTCCGGCCGGGCGAACGCCTGCTTCACGGTCTCGGATTCCACGTCGTGCACGATGTACGGCAGCAGCTGCTCCGCCGAGAGCGTGAAGAAGTCGAGCACCGGCTCTTCGTCGCGCCAGAGGCCCACCGGGTTCGTGAGCACAAGACGCCGTACGCGATGCGGGCAGAGCGCCGCCATCTCCGCGCCCAGCATGCCACCGAGTGAGTGGCCGACGACATGCGCCGACTCGAGTCCGAGCTCGTCCATCAGGTCGTAGTAGTAGAGCGCGAGATCGACGATATCGTCGATGTGGTCGAGGCCGGTCGACTCGCCGACGCCGGGGTGGAGCGGCGCGTAGACGGTGAACTGTTCCGCGAGCTGCTCCAGGTACGGGCCTTGGCGCAGGCCGGGCGAGCCGTGCAGGAAGAGGAGCGGGTCGCCGGAACCGGCCTGGTAGAGGCTGGTCTGGAACATACCGTCGCGAAGGGAGATGGTGCGCTCTTCCATTAGGAACCGCCTCCCGCGGGCGCTGCGGCCATCTCGACCGGCTGCGGCGACGCGCGCTGCTGCTCCGGCAGCGGGTTGATCCACCAGTTGTCCTCGTATTCGCTAAAGACCGAGCGCATGTGGGGCATCACCTCGCGCGCGAACAGCTCGGTGTTCTTGCGCACGAGCTCCGGCGGCATGCTGCCGAACTGGAGCAGCACCATCATGTGGCCCACGTTCAGCGCCCGCGCGGCTTCTTCGAGCTGCTGGCGCACCGACTCCGGCGAGCCCGCAAGGATGTAGCCGTCGTCGATGAAGTTCTTCCACTTGAGCTGGCCGGACATGGCCTGCGCGGCCTGGCGCTCGAACTGGGCGCGCAGCCCGGCGCGCACGGTCTTCATGGTGCGGTAGCCCGGCGCATCGGCGAAGCCGGGGTAGACGCGCAGGCAGCGGTTGTAGAAGTACTCAGCGTGCTCCGCGTAGTCCTTCTCGGCCTGTTCATCGCTCTCGGAGACCGCGACGAACTGGAGGAACCCCGCGCGGTAGGGGTTCTTGTCCTTACCCTGACGCTCGACCTCGTCCCAGTAGCCCTGCATGACGTTGAGGCCGCGCTGGTGGCCGAAGTAGCTCAGGTAGCAGTACATGTGGTCGTGGCGGGCGACCCACTCCCACGTCTCCACGCTGCCACCGCCGGGGATCCAGATCGGCGGGTGGGGCTTCTGGATCGGCCTCGGCCAGATGTTGACATAACGGAGCTGCGTGTACTTGCCGTTGAACGAGAACACCTCGGGGCGCTGCCAGGCCTGCATGATCAGGTCGTGCGCCTCCTGGTAGCGGTCGCGCAGCGTGGCCGGCGGCATGCCGTAGCAGAAGTTGGTGTCCATCGACGTGCCGACGGGGAAGCCGGCGACGAGCCTGCCGCCGGACATGCAGTCGAGCATCGCGAACTCCTCGGCGACGCGGATGGGCGGGTTGTAGAGGGCGAGGCTGTTGCCCAGGACGACGATCGCCGCGTTCTCCGTGCGCCTGGCGAGCGCCGCCGCCATCAGGTTCGGTGACGGCATGAGGCCGTAGGCGTTCTGGTGGTGCTCGTTCACGCAGATGCCGTCGAAGCCGAGCTGGGCGGCGTACTCCAGCTCATCCAGGTTTTCGTTGTAGATCTGGTGTCCCTTGACCGGGTCGAAGAGTTCGCTCGGTACGTCCACCCAAACGCTGCGGTGCTTCTCAACGAAGTCGTCCGGCAGGAACCGGTACGGCATGAGGTGGAAGAAGTGTAGCTTCATACGGCAGCCTCCTTTGGCATCGTCGCGACGGGGACGCGGAGCACATTATTGCATGTTTGGCGAGTCGTCGCACGTCTCAGTTGCCCATTCGACGGGCCACGTTATGATGTGAGCGGCATGCGCATCTGCTTCATCATGTATCAGGGCAACATGTACTCCGGCGGGCAGGGAGTCTACCTCTACTACCTGACTCGGGAGCTGGCGCGCATGGGCCACGAGGTGCACGTCCTCGCCGGACCGCCCTATCCGACGCTGGACGGCCAGGTGATCGGCCATAACCTGCAGACGCACAGCTACTGGAGCTACCACCACGAGAAGGAGCACTTCCTCTTCCAGCGCAACCCGCTGACGCACTTCCATCCGGTGAACTTCTACGAGTTTGTCTCGACGCGCATCGCGCTCTCGTCGCTGCTGCTCACGTTCAGCGTCCGGGCGTGGGTGAAGCTGCGCGAGCTCTCGCGCGAGCGGCCGTTCGATATCGTGCACGACAACCAGACGCTGAGCTACGGCATCTGGCTGATGCAGCAGTCCGGCTTCCCCGTCGTCGCGACGATCCACCATCCGCTGACGATCGATCTACAGAACGCGCTCAAGCAGGCCAGTAGCCTGTACGAGAAGGCGCGGCGCATCCTGTGGTCGCCGTGGGTGATGCAGCGCTGGGTCGCGCGCAGGCTGCCGCGCGTCGTCGTCGTCTCGGAGACATCACGCCGCGCGGTGCAGGAGGCGTTCGACCTCGATCCCGAGCGGATGCGCGTCGTGCACAACGGTATCGATTCCGACCTGTTCCGCCCGCTGCCGGACGTCCAGGAGCAGGACGGCCTGCTGCTCTACGTCGGCAACTCGGAGGACCGAAACAAGGGCGCCCGCTACCTGATCGAGGCGCTGCACGAGCTCCAGAACGACCGCCGCGACTACCAGCTCGCGCTCGTCGACCACAAGAAGACGAGGCTGAAGCTGGTACCGAGGCTGGTCCAGCAGTACGGGCTGTCGTCGCGCGTACACTTCACGGGCCACCTCACGGAGGACCAGCTGGTGCGGCTCTACAACCAGGCGCAGCTCGTCGTCTCGCCGTCGGTCTACGAGGGCTTCGGGCTGCCGGCCGCGGAGGCGATGTCGTGCGGCCGGCCGATCTTGGCGACGACCGGGGGCGCCTTTCCGGAGATCATCGACCACGAGG